>JANNEI010000649.1:0-5130 GCA_031378565.1 Burkholderiales bacterium | reverse complement strand
GCCGCCGTCGGGAAACCTGTGCATCAGCGAGGTGAACCACCACGAGAAGCGCACCGCTTTCCAGACGCGGCGCAGGCAGCGGTCGGAGTAGGCGTCGAGGCCGGCGTCGCTGTGGTCACGGTAGTGTTCGATCAGCCCGCGCGACAGGTAGTGCACGTCCGAGGCCGCCAGGTTCAGCCCCTTGGCCCCGGTGGGCGGCACGATGTGCGCCGCGTCGCCGGCCAGTAACAGCCGGCCGAAGCGCATCGGCTCGGCGACGAAACTGCGCAGCGGCGCGATGCTTTTCTCGATCGACGGGCCGGTCACCATCGACTCGGCGGCCTGCGGGTCGAGGCGTCGGCGCAGCTCGTCCCAGAACGCGTCGTCCGACCAGTTCTCGACCTTGTCGTCCAGCGCGCACTGCACGTAGTAACGGCTGCGGGTGGCTGAGCGCATGCTGCACAGCGCGAAGCCGCGCTCGTGGTTCGAGTAGATCAGCTCGTGAGCCACCGGCGGGGTGTCGGACAGCACACCGAGCCAGCCGAAGGGATAGACCTTCTCGTAGGTGCGCAAGGCCGCAGCCGGCGCGCTGGCGCGGCTGACGCCGTGAAAGCCGTCGCAGCCGGCGATGAAGTCGCACTGCACTTCGAACGTCACACCGTCCTTGCGATAGGTGACGCGCGGGTGCGCGCCATCTAAGTCGTGCAACGCCACGTCCTGCGCTTCGTAGACGGTCTCGGCACCGGCCGCGCTGCGTGCGTCCATCAGGTCGTGCGTGACTTCGGTCTGGCCGTAGACCATCACGCTTTTCCCGCCGGTCAACGTGTGCAGGTCGATGCGGTGGTGCGTGTTGCGGTAGCCCAGCGCAAAGCCGCCGTGCACCAGTCCCTGGGCGTGCATGCGCTGGCCGACACCGGCCTGGTCCATCAGGTCCACCGTGCCCTGTTCGAGCACGCCGGCGCGGATGCGGCCCAGCACGTAGTTGGCGCTGCGCTGCTCGATCACGACGGCGTGGATTCCGGCGCGGTGCAGAAGGGCACCCAGCAACAGGCCCGACGGGCCGGAACCGACGATGGCGACCTGGACTTTCATCGGGTGGCTCCGGGCGGGGTGTTCACAGCACCAGCCGCAGTTGCGCCTGTGCGTGGCGCAGCGACGGGAGGCAGTCGTCGATCAGCTGGTCCATGCCGACGCGGGCCGCATGCACGCTCACGTTCAGCGCCGCCAGCACGTCGCCACGGTGGTTCAGCAGCGGCACCGACAGCGTTCGCAGTCCCAACTCGAGTTCCTGGTCGACCGCCGCATAGCCCTGCGCGCGCGCACGTGCGATCTCGACCCGCAGCCGCTCGGCGTGGGTGACGGTGTGTGGTGTCAGCGGGGCCAGCGTCTGGCGGGCGATCCAGGCGTCCACCTCGGTTTGCGGCAGGGCGCTGAGCAGCACGCGGCCATTGGCGGTGCAGTAAGCCGGCACGCGGGTGCCCGGCTGCAGCGTGGCCGAGACCACCCGGCCGACGCTGGTGGCGGCCACGCACAGCACGTCGTCACCGTCCAGCACACCGGCCGACGACGCTTCTTTCAGCGCATAGGCCAGCCGGTGCAACTCGGGCTGCACGATGCGTGGCAACCTTGCCGAATACATGTAGCTCTGTGCCAGCCGCAACACCTTGGGCGTGAGCGAATACATCTTGCGGTCGCTGGTGACGAAACCCAGGTGTTCAAGCGTGATCAGGTAGCGCCGGGCGGCCGCGCGAGTCAGGCCGCAATGGGCAGCCACCTCGCTGATGGTCAGGCGCTGACGCGCTTCGTCGAAGGCGGCGATGACGGCCAGGCCCTTTTCCAGTCCCGCCACCAGGTCGCGTTTCAGCGGGCCGGCGGGTACGGCAACGCCGGCTCGCGGTTCGGCAGGGGGCTCCAGAGGCTCGCGATGGAAGGCATTCATCAGGTGACGGCAGACATCGGGGCGTTTATCGCGCAAAGCGCATGAAACATTGGCAAGTCGCGCGTTGCGCCTGCACCAATGCTCATTTTCGACTCGGTTGTTGGCCGTGATGTCCGATAGGCAAACGAATGCGCGCTATTCGCACAATTGGCAAATCCCAACCGGGCCGCTATTCAACGGCTGGTTCAGCGTGGCGCGGTGCCGCTGCAGGCGGCGAGCACATCGACCTCTCGCTCGCGCATCAGCTTGCCCACGCGGCGCGCATCGTCCGGCGCAGGCACGCCCTCGGCCAGGATGGCATCCAGCGTGTCCGCCAGCGGGCGCGTGCGCAGCCCGTGCTGCTGCGCTCGCTGCGTGCTGACACGCATGAAGCCGCGGCTGGCGGAGTCGCTGGCGGGGATCCAGAGAGGTAATTCCGACCAGGGCTTCACAGAATGCGCGAGCAGCGCCGATTCCTCCACGAAGCAGGGCTGCGCGGGCGTGTGGCCGCTGCGTGATGCTGCCTGCACGCAGGCGTGCGCCAGCCCGTCCCAGGTGCAGCCGGCATCGAACGGACCGGTGGCGTTGAAGGCTCCGACGGCACCGGCTTCCAGCAGCAGCAGCATCCAGGAGGCGAGGTCGCGAACGTCGATGAATTGGAGCGGCTGCGTCCTCGCGTCCGGCAGCAGCATCGCTCCGGCCTCGGACGCTCGCCACGGCCAGTAACTGAAACGCCCGGTCGGGTCGCCGGGGCCGACGATCAGGCCGGGCCGAACGATCAGCGCGCCCTCGCCCCGCACCTCGCGCAAGACCGCCTCGCAGGCGGCCTTTTGCGCGCCGTAGTGCGCCATGTCGCGGTCGCCCGACGCGATGCCGTTGAACGGTGCCAGCGGCGCGGTTTCATCCTGCCCGATGGCGTCGAACGACGCGAAGGCCGAGATGCTCGACACAAACAAGTACTGGCTGCACGTCTGCAGGTGCTGCACCGCGGGGCGAATGTCGTCGGGCGTGTAGCCGCAGGTGTCGATCACCGCGTCCCATCGGCGGCCGTTCAACCACGCCAGGTCGGTCTGCCGATCGCCTGTCAGCACCTCGACCCCGGGTGGCCACCCGGTTCGGGCGCGGCCGCGGTTGAACACGCTCACTGCATGTCCGCGCGCCAACGCCGCGTCGAGCACGGCCGCCCCCAGAAACACACCGCCGCCGAGGATCAACAGCTTCATCGTCATTCCACCGGCAACGGCGACGGTGCCTTCACTTCTTCCATGCAGATCATCGAGCGCACGTTGTCCACGCCGGGTACCTGCATCAGGCGGTCGGTCAGGAACTGGCTGAGGCTTTTCAGGTCGCGCGCCACCACTTTCAGCAGGTAGTCGGAGTCACCCGACACAGTGTGGCATTCGAGGATTTGCGGGAATGCGCGGATGCCCGCCTCGATCTCGCGCACCCGGCCGAACTGTCCGCCGTCGATGTTCAGGCTGACGTAGGCCATCACGCCCAGCCCCAGCGCCTCGGGCTGGACGTCGGCCCGATAGCTGCGGATCACCCCGCGTTCTTCGAGGGAGCGCACGCGCCGAAAGCACTGTGGGGCCGACAGGTGCACCCGCGCCGACAACTCCACATTGGTGGCACGGCCGTCGGCCTGCAACTCATTCAGGATCTTGCGGTCTATGGCGTCGAGCACGGGCGAATTCATCGGCAAAGCCTTGCGGAAGAAAGAAACGTTCTTGATCAAGTCTATCCATGCAACATTTGGAAAGCAAATTTCGCCGAGACCGGCCTAGACTTGCACCTAGACATCGACAAGCCGAGGAGTCGCCATGACCACCGCCGCCCGCGCTGCCGCGCTTCGCATCCGTTCTTCTGCAACCAGCTCGCCGATCCAGCTCGAAAACCGCCACGGCGCGCACAACTACCACCTCTGCCGGTGGTGCTGACGCGGGGCGAGGGCGTCTACCTGTTCGACGCGGGCGGCCGCCGCTTTCTCGACATGATGTCGGCCTATTCGGCGGTCAGCTTCGGCCACAGCCACCCGGTGCTGGTGCGCGCGCTGACCGAGCAGGCGCAGCGGCTGGCTGTCACCAGCCGCGCCTTTCACACCGACCGGTTGGGGCCGTTTCTGGAGGCACTGTGCCGCGTCACCGGCATGGCGCGCGCGCTGCCGATGAACAGCGGTGCCGAGGCGGTGGAAACCGGCATCAAGGCCGCCCGCAAGTGGGCCTACAGGGTCAAGGGCGTGCCCGCAGGACAGGCACAGATCATCGTGGCCGAGGGCAACTTTTCGGGCCGCACCACCACCATCGTCGGCTTCAGCAGCGAAGCCCAGTACCGCGACGGTTTCGGGCCGTTCACGCCGGGGTTCGTCACGGTGCCGTTCGGGGACGCGGCAGCACTCGAAGCGGCCATCACGCCGCACACCGCCGCCTTCATCGTCGAGCCGATCCAGGGCGAGGCCGGCATCGTCGTGCCGCGCGCCGGCTACCTGAGAGCGGTGCGCGACATCTGCAACCGCCACAACGTGCTGATGATTTGCGACGAAGTGCAAACCGGCCTCGGCCGCACCGGCAAGCTGCTCGCCTGCGACCACGAGGGTGTGCGCCCCGACGGACTGATGCTGGGCAAGGCGCTGGGCGGTGGCCTGCTGCCGGTGAGTGCTTTTCTGGCGCGCCCCGACGTGATGGCGCAGTTCACCCCCGGCGACCATGGCAGCACCTTCGGCGGCAATCCGCTGGCCGCCGCCGTGGGGTTGGCCGCGCTGGAGCTGCTGGAGGGCGAACAGCTCGCCGAGCGGGCGCTTGTTCAGGGCGACTACTTGATGGCCCAACTGCGCCGACTGAACCACCCGGCCATCACCGACATCCGCGGCAAGGGCCTGCTGATCGGCGTGCAGATCGACGCCGCGTTCGCCAGTGCGCGCGCCGTCTGCGAAGCCTTGATGCTGGAAGGCGTGCTGACCAAGGACACGCATCACACCGTGGTGCGACTGGCCCCGCCCTTGATCATCGACCGCGCCCAGATCGACTTCGCGGTGGCGGCGCTGGGGCGGGTCTTGCGCTCGCTGGAGGTGCCGGCCTCGCGTTTGCCGAAGGAAGCTGCGACCGTCTGAACCGGAGGCCCTCAGCGCGTCCAGTTCAAACCCGCTCCACCACCATCGCAATCCCCTGACCCACGCCGATGCACATGGTGCACAGCGCGTAGCGGCCGCCACGGCCGCCATTCATGCGGTGCAGCTG
>JANNEI010000637.1:0-20621 GCA_031378565.1 Burkholderiales bacterium | reverse complement strand
GCCGGCGAGCGCTGCGGGAATAGCCTGCGCTTGTACTTCGGTGGCGGTGTCGTAACCCGATTCGGTCACGGCTTTGGTCAGGGCTTCTTGCAGGCCCAGGGAATCGAAACTCATTTTTTCTCTTTCGAAAAGCAGTGCCCGCGTGCCGAAATTCGGTACGTTTCAGGGCACCCGCGGTCCATCGACGGATCCGCCCGGTCAGGTCGCCACAGCGTTCAGGGAACAGTCAAAGCGACGGCATCGCCGCCAACCATTGCCCTGGCGTTTCACGTTGGCCCGCTCGTGCGTGCGCTGGATCGTGGATTCGCTGGTGGGAGATCAAGACAGGCCGCACGGATCAACCGTGGGATGACTCGAAAGAGGTCAGAGGAAATGAACGAGATGCTGGCAATTTCCAGCAAGCCTGCGATTGTATGCGATTCGGGTTAACGCTGACAAGCACCCGGTTCGGCAGCCGCTATGTCGCCAGCAAGTGCTTGCGGTAGTAAACCAGTTCATCGATCGATTCATGCACGTCGGCGAGCGCGGTGTGCGCTTGCGCCTTCTTGATGCCGGCCACGATCTCGGGCTTCCAGCGTTTGGCCAGCTCCTTCAGGGTGCTCACGTCGAGGTTGCGGTAGTGAAAAAACGCCTCCAGCGTCGGCATGCTGCGGGCCAGGAAGCGCCGGTCCTGGCAGATGCTGTTGCCGCACATCGGCGACTTGCCGCGCGGCACGTATTTCTTCAGGAACTCGATGACCTGTTCCTCGGCCTGGCCTTCGTCGATGGTCGACGCCTTCACGCGGTCGATCAGGCCGCTGCGGCCGTGCGTGCCCTTGTTCCACGCGTCCATCGCATCGAGCGCGGCGTCGCTCTGGTGGACGGCGAACACCGGTCCTTCGACACGACAGCCGAGCTGGGCGTCGGTCACCACCACGGCGATTTCGATGATGCGGTCGGTGTCGGGATAAAGGCCCGTCATCTCGAGGTCGATCCAGACCAGGTTCTGGTCGCTGGACAGCAGGACCTGCGACGTTTCGGGCTGACTTGCCTGATCTGCTTCAATCACTTCTCTCACTTCACTCATGTCGGTTCTCCCAGCATTCATTCTCGCAGGCCTACACTTGCACTCATGACATCTTCCGTCCTGACCCTCTCCTTTGCGGCGCTGCTGGTGTGTTCGCTGTTGTTGAAGTTCTGGCTCGCGACGCGGCAGTCGCGTCATGTGGCGGCGCATCGAGACGAGGTGCCCCCGGTCTTCTCGCAGACGATCACGCTCGCGTCCCACCAGAAGGCGGCCGACTACACGCTGGCCAAGGGGCGCTTCGGGCTGCTCACCGCGGCCTTCACCGCCGCTGTGTTGTTGGGCTGGACCTTGCTGGGCGGGCTCGACGCGCTGAACCTGGCGGTGCGCGATGCGGTGCAGCCGCGCTTCGGCGACATGGCCTACCAGCTCGCCCTGCTCGGCGCGTTCAGCCTGATCGGCGGTGCGCTCGACATGCCGTTCGAGCTGTACAGAACCTTCCGCATCGAGCAGCGCTTCGGCTTCAATCGAATGACCTGGAAGATGTACCTCAGCGACATGCTGAAGGGTGCAGCGGTGGCTGTGTTGATCGGGCTGCCGATTGCCGCGTTGATCCTGTGGATCATGGGCCACACCGGCGGGCTGTGGTGGTTGTGGGCCTGGGGCGCGTGGGTGGGTTTCAACCTGTTGGCGCTGGTGCTCTACCCGACAGTCATCGCGCCGCTGTTCAACAAGTTCGAGCCCCTGGCCGATGAGTCGCTCAAGGCGCGCGTGCAGGCCCTGATGAATCGCTGCGGTTTCGCTGCCAAGGGATTGTTCGTGATGGACGGCAGCAAACGATCGGCGCATGCCAATGCGTACTTCACCGGCTTCGGCGCGGCCAAGCGCGTGGTGTTCTTCGACACCTTGCTGAACAAGCTCAGCCCGGGTGAGGTCGAGGCCGTGCTGGCGCATGAGCTGGGCCACTTCAAGCACCGGCATGTGATCAAGCGCATCGTCTCGATGTTCGCGCTCAGCCTGGCCGGCCTGGCGCTGCTGGGCTGGTTGTCGGGCCAGGTGTGGTTCTACAACGGCCTCGGCGTGCAGCCTTCCATGAACGCGCCGAACGACGCGCTGTCCCTGCTGCTGTTCTTGCTGGCCGTGCCGGTGTTCAGCTTCTTCGTGTCGCCGCTGTTCGCGCAGCTCTCGCGCCGCCACGAGTTCGAGGCCGATGCCTACGCCTGCGCGCAGGCAGACGGGCGTGACCTGGCCGCCGCGTTGCTCAAGCTGCATGAAGACAACGCCGCCACGCTGACCCCCGATCCGCTGTACGTCCGCTTCTACTATTCGCACCCGCCCGCCAGCGAGCGGCTCGCGGCCCTGCAGCGTCGAACAGCCACACAACCGGGCTGATCCATGAAAGACCTGTTGAACCAGAGATGCCGCGCGCTCGAAGGCGGCGCTCCGATGAGTGACCAGGACATCCATTCGCACCTGGCTGCGGTGTCGGGCTGGCAGGCGAGCGACGGTGCCATCGAGAAGACATTCAGCTTCAAGAATTTCCACGAGACGATGGCCTTCGTGAACGCACTGGCCTGGATTTGCCATGTCGAGGACCACCACCCTGCCCTGGCGATCACCTACGCCGGATGCGTGGTGCGGTTCAGCACGCATTCGGTCGGCGGCATCTCGGCCAACGACTTCATCTGTGCGGCCAAGGTGAATGCACTGGTGGCCTTTGTCGGCTGAGCCGCCTCGAACCGGGCCTGGGCCTTGAGCAAGGCCGACGCGCTGGACCTGGGACTGGTGGTGGCAGGCTACGGCCGCCACTACATCGTTGAGACACCCGAGGGCACGCGCATCATCTGCCACCCGCGCGGCAAGAAGAGCAACTGTGTGGTGGGTGACCGTGTGCGCTGGCAACCTGCCGGTGACGAGGGCGTGATCGAACGGCTGGAGCCGCGCCGCAACCTGCTGTACCGGCAAGACGAGTGGAAGACCAAGGCGTTCGCCGCCAACCTCGACCAGATCCTGATCATGGTGGCGAGCGAACCGGTGTTCAGCGAATCGCAACTGGCGCGCGCGCTGATCGCCGCTGAAAGCGCCGGCATCGCGGCGCGCATCCTGCTCAACAAGACCGACTTGCCGCAGATCACCGCAGCACGCGCACGCCTGACACCCTACAGCGCGATGGGCTGCGAGGTGTTGGAGGTGGCGCTCAAGACACGCGCCAGCGAAGCGCGCGCCCTGCTCGACCCGCTGCTGGCTGGCCGGTCCACGCTGGTGCTCGGCCCCAGCGGTACCGGCAAGAGCACGCTCATCAACCTGCTGGCACCCGACGCAAAGGCGCAGGTCGGCGACATCTCGCACGCACTCAACTCGGGGCGGCACACCACCACGACCACGCAGTGGTACTGGCTCGATGCCGAACGCCGCACCGGACTGATCGACTCGCCGGGCTTCCAGGAGTTCGGGTTGCGCCAGGTCGACGCCCAAAAGCTGCCCGGCTTGATGCCGGACTTTCGACAGGCTTCCACCGAGTGCAAGTTCTACAACTGCACCCATCAGCATGAGCCGGGCTGCGGAGTGACCGCGGCGGTGCAGCGCGGCGACATCAGCGAGTCGCGCTATCGCATCTACGGCGAAATACTGCGTGAGCTGTCGCAGACGCGCTGGTAGCGCCGCAAGCCGCTTTCAGCCAATCAGGTTGGCCAGCGACAGCAAGGCCAGCAACAGCATCCACAACACCACAGAGCGCCACACCAGCCCGACGATGCTGCGCAGGTGGCCGGTGGCTGCGGCCACACCCGGCGTGGAGCCCTCGGCGGCCATGTCTTCAGCCGCGGCACCCAGGTCGAAGGTCTTCGACCGATCCGGCGTCACGCCGGGTGCGGCACTGCCGCCCAGTTGCACGCCCACTGCTCCGGCCGCGGCGGCCAGGATGATGCCTTCGTTCGGGTGCTTCCACAGACCCGCGTCGCGGCGCCAGCAGTTCACCGCTTCCTCGAAGTTGCCGACCACCGCGAAGCCGAAGGCGGTCAGGCGTGCCGGCACATGGTCCAGCAGGCTGAAGATTCGCTGCGACAGCGCCATCAGGCGTTCGTTGGTCGGCTCCCCCACCGTGCGGTTCTTGTAGGCCCAGTAGCGGCTGCCGAACTCGGCCATGCGGTACAGCACCGCACCGGCCGGCCCGAAACCGAGCGAGGACAGCACGACGAACCAGAAGAACACGCCGAACACATGGCGGTGTGCGGCGAGCAGGGAGTGCTCGATGATGTGACGCAGCAGTTCGGTGCGCGGCAGTTCGCTCGCGTCGAGGTGACGCCACTCGGTCAACAGCCGACGCGCCTCCAATTCGTCACTTCGCTCCAGGGCGTCCCGGATGTCGGTGAAGTAGTGGCTGAACTGCCGAAAGCCAAGCGTGATGTAGAGCACCGCGACGTTCCAGGCCAGCGCCAGCAGCACGCTGAAATGCGCAATCGCGACGAACACGCCCCACGCCACCAGCGACGGCAACACAGCGGTGATGCCCCACACGACCCAGGCATGGTGATCGCGTCCCGCGTCGAAGTTGCGCGCGGTCCAGCGCATCCACGCCGTCAACGTGTCATGCACCTTGTTGCCGCGTGGCAGCGGCTTGAGTTGCTCGATCAGCAGTGCGAACAGGACGGCAAAGAAACTCATGCATAGGGATGATACCGACCACGGATCGCGCGTCCGCCCCCCGGAAATGTGGCTCTGCCACTTTCCGGGGGCGGACGACGCATGTCGTCGGCCCCGGGGCGCTCAGAAGCCGATCACGCCGCCAGAAAGCGGTAGAAGTTGCGCAGCATCGCTGCGGTCGCACCCCACACGAAGTAGCGGCGAGGCAGGCCGTTCTCATCGACGCCTTGCCACGGCATCGACAGGAACTCGCGCCGAACGCCGGCTACCTCGATGGCGTGGTGCCGGTGATGGGCCGGGTTCATCAGGAAGGCCAGCGGCACCTCGAACACCTCGGCCACCTCGAACGGATCGGCGGTGACCGTGAAACCCGGGTCGACCAAGGCCACCACCGGTGTCACGATGAAGCCGGTGCCCGTCGTGTAGGTGGGCAGCGCACCGAGCACGTCGACATGGGCGGCCTCCAGCCCGATCTCTTCGTGCGCTTCGCGCAAGGCGGTGGCGGTGGCGTCGGCGTCGGTCAGTTCGACACGCCCACCCGGAAAGCTGATCTGCCCCGGATGGTCGGTCAGGTGGTCGGTGCGCTGCGTCAGCAGCACCATCAATTCGCCGCGCCGCACCAGCGGTACCAGCACCGACGCATGTGTCGGCTCGCGTTCGGTAAAACGGCGCTCCACCACGATCTCCGGTTGCCACAACGGTGGTGAATCGAAACGCGCTCGCAAAGCCCGCGCCGACAGCCTGTCTGCCGCAACATCCGGCAAATGGTCATCGATGCCGATGACAGGCAATTCCTGTGGATTGAAGCTGAAAGGCATGGGCTGAAAAACGAATCAGCCGCCGTGAAGGCGGCTGATTGAGAAGGCCAGTCGCTTACGCCAACTTCTCTTTGATCCGTGCCGACTTGCCCGAGCGATCACGCAGGTAGTACAGCTTGGCGCGACGCACATCACCGCGCCGCTTGACTTCGATCGAAGCGATCAGCGGGCTGTAGTTCTGGAACGTGCGCTCGACGCCCTCGCCGCTGGAAATCTTGCGAACAATGAAGCTCGAATTGAGGCCGCGGTTGCGCTTGGCGATCACGACGCCTTCGTAGGCCTGCACGCGTTTGCGGGTGCCTTCGACAACGTTGACGCTGACGATCACCGTGTCGCCTGGAGCGAACGGCGGGATGGTCTTGTTGAGGCGAGAAATTTCTTCTTGCTCAAGGGTCTGGATGAGGTCCATGGTTTCTCCGTGTGATCGTGCCAACGCCGTGTTGTTGAAGTTGCACTGAGCGCGCTGTTACGCGCTCTTGCGTGCTGTTGGGTGTGTTGCGCGGTGAAGCGCGCCGGCTGGGCAGAGGATCGATCAGCCTGTGATTATAGACCGAGCGATTTCAACGTCTTCTCATCTGCTGCACTCAGCCCGCCAGCAGCCCGGGCTGCGTCGATCAGGTCGGGCCGGCGCCGCGCCGTCAGTTCCAGCGAACGCTCGCGTCGCCAGCGCGCAATGTCGGCGTGGTGTCCCGACAGCAGCACCGGCGGAATCGGCTGCGCAGCATCATTTCCGGGCAGCATTTCGGGTCGGCTGAAATGGGGGCAGTCGAGCAGACCGTCAGAAAAGCTGTCCTGCTGGTGCGACTGGGCGTCGCCGAGCACACCGTCTTGCAGGCGCGCCACCGCATCGAGCAAGGCCAGCGCGGGCAGCTCGCCGCCGGACAGGACGAAATCGCCCAGGCTCAACTCGACGTCCACGCGGCGATCGAGAAAGCGCTGGTCGATGCCTTCGTAGCGACCGCACAGCAGCACCGCGCCGGGGCCGGTCGCGAACTCGCGCACGGCGGCCTGGTCGATGCGCCGACCCGTCGGCGTGAAGTGAACCAGCGGTGCCGGTGCTGCACCGCGATCCGCCCGGACCGCTTGCAAGGCCCGTTCCAGCGGCTCGACCAGCATCACCATGCCGGGGCCGCCGCCGTACGGGCGGTCGTCCACCCGACGGTAGGTGCTGTCGGCGAAATCGCGCAGCTGCCACAGCTTCACATCGACCTGGCCCGACTCGAAGGCGCGGCGGGTGACACCGTGCGTCAGGTGGGGCGCGAACAGTTCCGGGAACAAGGTGATGACGTCGAAGCGCATGCCCAGGCACCCGGCTCAGTAGTCCAGGCCCCAGTCCACGGTGATGCGCCGCTCAGCCAGGCTCACATCGTCGACGTACTGCGCAACGAAGGGAATCAGACGTTGCGCAGCCTCGTCGGTGGCCGCTGCGCCGGGGGGGGCCACGCGCAGCACGCTGTGCGGCCCGGTATCGATCAGCCCGACCACCGCCCCCAGCGATTCGCCCTCGCGGTTGACCACCGACAGGCCGATCAGATCGACCCAGTAAAACTCGTCGGCATCGACGGCCGGAAAGCTGGCGCGAGAAACAAAGATGCGCGCGCCGCGCAAGGCTTCGGCCGAGGTCCGGTCAGTGGCACCCTGCGGCAATGCCACAACGCCGTCGCCGTGCTCCTTGACCTGCCCGATATTCAACACAGGCGGGTAGGGTGCCGTAGCGGTCAGCGGGCGCTTGAAGCCGCCGGGCTCAGGAGGCTTCAGAAACCACTGCCTCGACGAAAAAATGGCCTGCGGGCTGGCTGCGAAGGCCTGTACCTTGACCCAGCCCTTGATGCCCCAGGCATCGAGGATAAAGCCGACCTCGATCGCGTCTTCAGGCCAGGCGGGCGTGAAAGCGCCAGCGGCTGAGGACGGTTCCATCGAGGTCTAACGCAAGGCGATCAGGCGATCAGACCGCTGCCTTGGCCTGCGCCACCAAGCGTGCCACCGTGGGCGACAGTTGCGCGCCGGTGCTGGCCCAGAAGTCGATGCGGTCGAAGGCGACTCGCAGCGGCTGCTCGCCACCGGAAGCGACGGGGTTGTAGAAACCAACGCGTTCGATGAAGCGTCCGTCGCGGCGGGTGCGCGAATCAGCGACAACGATGTTGTAGAAGGGGCGCTTCTTGGCACCGCCGCGTGCGAGTCGAATGACAACCATGATGTTTCCTTGAACTTGAAAGCACACTATCGACCACCGCACCAAGGAGACACTCAGGGCCAGCAGATCGCAAATGACCGACGCGCCATGCATCGGTCGCTGTGGCCGATGATTCGCACATCAGCCGTAAGCTCGGCCCCGTAGATACGCCAGCGCAGTGCGCCGACCGTTGCCGAAACCCTTGATTGTAATCCGTTCCATCCGCCACCCTTCCCCACCGCCACCACCATGTCGTCGACAGCCCTCCTGATCCGTCCGAGCCTGCTGGCCGATCTTCCGGCCTTGACCGCGATCTACGCGTGGAACGTGTTGAACGGCACCGGCACCTTCGAGCTGGTTGCGCCGGATCCGTCCGACATGGCCCGCCGGCGCGATGACGTGTTGTCCAAGGGGCTGCCGTGGCTGGTGGCCGAGCGTTCAGGCCAAGTCCTGGGCTTTGCTTACGCCAACCACTTTCGGCCCCGCCCGGCCTATCGCTTCTGCCTCGAAGATTCGATCTACCTCGCCGCCAACGCCACCGGGCAAGGCGTCGGACGCTTGTTGCTGGCCGAACTGCTGAGCCAGTGCGAAGCACGCGGCGCGCGGCAGATGCTGGCCGTGATCGGCGACTCGGCAAACCAAGGCTCGATCGGTGTGCACCGCGCGCTTGGCTTCGAGCCGACCGGCGTGCTGAAGTCCGCCGGCTGGAAGTTCGGCCGCTGGCTGGACGTCGTCGTCATGCAGCGCAGCCTGGGCCGAGGCGATGCGGTCGCGCCAAGCGACGCGTCTGCATGAGCGCAGCCACGCGCTTCAAGTCCAAGGCCTGGGCCACCTGGATCGCACTGATCGGCGGCAGCTTCGGCCTGCACCGCTTCTACTTGCACGGCATTCGCGATGTGTGGGGATGGCTGCATCCGCTGCCTACGTTGGTCGGCTTGTACGGTTTGCAGCGCATGCGCGACTTCGGTCAGGACGATGTGACGTCGTGGGCATTGATCCCGGTGCTCGGCCTAATGCTCGCCGGCACCATGCTGATGGCGATCGTCTACGGCTTGATGAGCGACGAGAAATGGGACGCCAGGTTCAACCCGTCGGGCCCGGCATCGCATTCCGGCTGGCTCACCATCATCGGCGTGTTGTTCGCGTTGCTGATCGGCACCGCCGTGCTGATGGCGACCATCGCGTTCAGCGGCCAGCGCTTCTTCGAGTACCAGGCGCTCTGACGTCTACGCGAACAAGACCAGGCTGATCCAGTACGCCACGCCGGCGACAAAGGCGGATGCGGGAATGGTGAAGACCCAGGCCCACACGATGTTGCCGGCCACGCCCCAGCGCACCGCCGACGCACGCCGCACCGAACCCACGCCGACGATGGCACCGGTGATCGTGTGTGTGGTCGACACCGGGATGCCCAGCGCCGTGGCCAAGAACAGCGTGATTGCACCGCCCGTTTCGGCGCAGAAACCGCCCACTGGCTTCAGCTTGGTGATCTTCTGCCCCATCGTCTTGACGATGCGCCAGCCACCGAACATGGTGCCCAGCCCGATGGCCACATAACAGCACACGATGACCCAGGTCGGCGGCATGCTGTCAGCCGCAGCCGAGTGGCCGGTGGCGATCAGCAGCATCCAGATGATGCCGATGGTCTTTTGCGCATCGTTGCCGCCGTGGCCCAGGCTGTACAGGCCGGCCGACACCAGTTGCGCCCGTCTGAACCAGTTGTCCACCCGCAGCGGCGACGCCCGCCTGAACAGGTTGGCCACCAGCACCATCAACAACGAGCCGAGAAGGAAACCCATCAGCGGCGACAGGAAGATGAACAGCACCGTCTTCCACACGCCCGCCGAAATCAGCGCACCCGCACCGGACTTGGCGATCACCGCGCCGACGATGCCGCCGATGAGCGCATGCGACGAGCTCGACGGGATGCCGTACCACCAGGTGATGACGTTCCACGCAACGGCACCGATCAGTGCGCCGAACACGACGTGGTGGTCGACCACACCCGGCATCACGATGCCTTTGCCCACGGTGGCAGCCACCTTGAGCTCGAAGACGGCGATTGCCAGCACGTTGAAGAACGCCGCGAAGATCACCGCCTGCTGCGGCTTCAGCACACCCGTGGAGACGACCGTGGCGATCGAGTTGGCGGCGTCGTGAAATCCGTTCATGAAGTCGAATGCGATGGCCAGCACGACCAGCATCACCACGACCCAGAACGCGGCTTGTACGGAAGCCATTCAGGAGTTCTCTAGAACCACGCCCTCGATCAGGTTCGCCACGTCCTCGCAGCGGTCGGATATCGATTCGAGCTGCTCGTAGATCGTCTTCAGCTTGATCAGTTCACGCACGTCGTTCTCTTCACGGAAGAGCCTGGACATGGCCGAGCGCATGACCCGGTCGGCGTCGGATTCGAGCTTGTCGATTTCCTCGCAGGTCTTGATGGCCGACTCGGCCGCTTCGCTCTGGCTGATCCGGGGCAGCAGGGACACCGCATGCTGGACCCGCTCACAGCACTTGGCGCTGATCTCTCCAAGTCGCAGGATGTCGTCGGTCATGGCGCGCACGTCGTACAGCTGCATCGTCTCGGTCGCGTCCTGCAGCAGGTCGAGGATGTCGTCCATCGCATTGATCAGGCCGTGAATCTGCTCGCGGTCGATCGGCGTGATGAAGGTCTTGTGCAGCAGGCGGTTGACTTCCGCGGTGACCTTGTCGGCCTGGCGCTCGGCATGCCCCACCTCGTTGCCGTACTTCTCGCGCAGCAGCGGATCGGCGTAGTTCTGGATCAGCAGGATGAAGGCGCGCGCGCCTTCGACGATGTAGTTGCCGTGCTGGTTGAACAGCTCGAAAAAATTACCTTCACGGGGCAACAGCTTGCCGAACAGCATGGGGTTCTCCTGCGCGCACGTGGAACATGTGCGCAACGGCACGCTGTCACGGAAACGTCATCATTTTGAAACCCGCGCAGTGTAGCGGTTCACTCTCGCGATACTGGTTTGACCGGCAGCGCCTACACCGCAGGATCGAAGAAGCCGCGGCGCTCCGTGAAGGCGGCCAGCCTGTCGAGCAGGGTCGAGAAGTCGGCCTCGTGGTTGGCCGGGTTGAAGTGCTCGGTGGCCACCGCGAAAACCGGGGCGCCGTCGTAGCCGTGAAAGTAGTCGGCATACGCATTGCACAGCCGCTGCAGGTATTGCTCGGTGATGCCCTGCTCCATGCGGATGCCGCGACGCCGGATGCGCTGAGCCAGCGTGGCCGGCGTTGCCTGCAGCCAGATCACCAGGTCGGGTTCGGGCACCTGCTGCGCGGCCGGCGTGTACATCTGCGAATACAGCCGGTATTCCTCGTCGCTGAGGTTCAGCCGCGCGAACAGCGCGTCCTTCGCGAACACGAAATCGCTGACGACCGTCGACGAGAACATGCCGGGCTGAGACACGCTCTGGACCTGCTTCAGGCGCTGGAACAGAAAGTTCAGCTGAGTCTGAAAGGCGTAACCCGGCGGGTCGGCGTAGAAGCGTTCCAGGAACGGGTTTTCGTCCGCCGCCTCCATCATCAACTCGGCTTCCAGGTGGATGCCCAGGCGGCGTGCCAGCGAGCTTTTGCCGACGCCGATGGCCCCTTCGACGGCGATGTGGCGCAAGCCTTCGAACCAGGCAGCCATCAGAAGCCGCCCGCGCTACCGCTGCGGTTCATTCGCACACCTCGACGCGCTGGTGGGCCACGCCCGGCAACAGCGCGCCAATCGGGCCGTGCCCGGGAATCAGCAGATCGGGTGCCAGTTCGTTCAGCGGCAGCAGCACAAACGCCCGTTCGTGAAGGCGCGGGTGCGGCACGTGCAGTCCTTGCAGGGAAATGGTCTGGTCGCCGTAAAGCAGCAGATCCAGATCGAGCGTGCGCGGTGCATTCGGATAGGGCCGCTCGCGCCCATGTGCCTGCTCGATGCGTTGCAAATCGTGCAGCAGTTGTGCGGCCGACAACGCCGTCTCGATGGCTGCAACGGCGTTGAAGTAGTCCGGCCCGTCCGCGTCAACGGGCGCGCTGCGGTAAGTCTTGGAACAGCCCGTCAGCAGGGTGGCAGGCAGCTCACTCAACGCACCGACTGCGGCACGCAAGGTCGCTGCGGTGTCGCCCAGATTCGCCCCCAGGCCCACGAACGCGCGCACTCTCATCAGTCCACGGCGTGGTCGGCAGGGGTGGGCGCGGCGCTGCCGTCAGCCGGCTTGCGGCGACGGCGACGGCGCTTTCTGGCAGGGTCGGCGCTCGGTGCCGCATCGAGGTTCGTGTCGTCATCCGACGAAGCAAGCGGCGCGTGCTGGCGGCGTGCCGGCTCGCGCTGGCGCACCGCTTCCATCAGCCGCTCGCGTTCGTCGTTGCTGCCGAGCGAAAAGTCTTCCCACCAGGCAGCCAACTCGGCGTCGATCTCGCCCGAATCCGCGCGCAGCCGCAGGAAGTCGAAACCGGCGCGAAAGCGCGGCTGCTCGATCAGCGTGAACGGCCCGTTGCCGACGCGGCGCTCGAGCCGCGGCTGCATCAGCCAGATCTCGCGCATGTCGGCGGCCAGCTTGCCGCGCCCGGAGATGTCGCCGATGCGCGCATCGAACACCGCATCGACCGCCTGCTGCAACGCAGGCATCGGTGCCTCGCCGCGTGCCTTGACTTGCTGCCAGCGGTCCAGCACGTCATGCCACAGCATGCAGGCCAGCATGAAGCTCGGGGCGACGGGTTTGCCTTCATCGACACGGCGGTCGGTGTCGGCCAGCGCGAGCTGCACGAACTTCTCGCGGCCATCGTGGCGATGCGCTTCGTCGAGCACCACGTCGAGCACCGGGAACACGCCGCGGTGCAGGCCCTGCTTGCGCAACTCTTCCATGCTGGCCAGCGAGTGGCCCGTCTGCAGCAGCTTGATCATCTCGTCGAACAGGCGCGAGGGCGGCACGTTGTCGAGCAGCGCAGCCATCGCCTTGATCGGTGCGCGCGTCTTGGGTTCGATGTCGAAGCCCAGCTTGGCCGCGAAGCGCACCGCGCGGATGATGCGCACCGGGTCTTCGCGGTAGCGCGCCTCGGGGTCGCCGATCATGCGCAGCAGCTTCTTCTTCGCGTCCTTCAGGCCGCCGTGGTAGTCCACCACGATCTCGGTCTGCGGGTTGTAGTACATCGCGTTGACGGTGAAGTCGCGTCGCGCAGCGTCCTCGATCTGCGGCCCCCACACGTTGTCGCGCAGCACGCGGCCCTCGGCGTCGACAACGTGGCTCTTTCCGGCCATCTCGCTCTTCGACGTCTTCTCGTTGCCTGGCACTTGCTCGGCAGCCGCTGCGGCCATCACGGCGCGGAAGGTCGAGACTTCGATGACCTCGCTCAGTCCACGGTCCTGGCGTCCGCGACCGAACACGACGTGCACGATGCGAAAGCGCCGCCCGATGATGAAGGCGCGCCGGAACAGGCCTTTCACCTGCTCGGGCGTGGCGTTGGTGGCCACGTCGAAATCCTTGGGGCGCAGGCCGAGAAGCAGGTCGCGCACCGCACCGCCGACGATGTAGGCCTCGAAGCCGCCGTCGATCAGCGTCTGCACCACCTTGACGGCGCGTTCGTCCACCAGCGACGGGTCGATGCCGTGCTCGGCCTTGCCGACCTCGACGCGCTTGCCCAGCGGTGCGCCCGTGCTGGCCGCTTTGCTCGCCGGCTTGCCCAGCAACTTGTCGAAAAACTTTTTGATCATGTGAACAGTTTCAGAATGCGCCAGTGGCGTTCGCGTGCAATGGTTTCCAGCGCGGCAGTTGGATTGGTCGCCACCGGATCGGTGGCCCGCTCGAGCAACGGCAGGTCGTTGACTGAATCGCTGTAGACGCTGATTCGACCGAAGTCTTGCCAGCCGGCACCTCGCTCGGCCAGCCACTCCTCCACCCTGCGAGTCTTGCCTTCGCGGTAGCTGGGAGTCCCGTCGATTCGGCCTGTGATGGTACCCCCGGGCCCGCGTTGCAGGCGCACCGCCAGCAATTCGGCAATCCCGAACGCCTGCGCGATGGGGGCGGTGATGAAGTCGTTGGTGGCAGTCACCAGCGCCACCAGGTCGCCCTGCTTCTGGTGTGTGGCCACCAGCGCCAGCGCCTGCGGGTGCAGGTTGGGTGCGATGACTTCCTGCATGAAGCGTTCGTGCGCCGCAGCCATCTCGGCCACGCTGCGCCGGCGCAGCGGCTGGGTCGCGAAGTCGATGTAGGCGTGGATGTCGAGCTCGCCGCGCTGGTACTGCGCATAGAAGGCGTCGTTGCGGCGGCGGAACCCAGCTTCATCGACCCAGCCCAGGCGAATCAAGAACTCACCCCAGGCATGGTCGCTGTCCATCGGCAGCAGGGTTTCGTCGAGGTCAAACAGGCAAAGATCGGGTCGGGTCATCGGGCAACCTCGTGCTGCTCAAGCGCTGTTTCAAATACAGGGGGCGGCACCGGGTGTCTCATGCGCCGCCCTCCTCGGCCAGCATCTGTTTCAGCAAGGGCACGCTGATGGCGCGCTTGCTCGCCATCGCAAATTCGTCCAGCCGGTCCAGCAAGTCCATCAGATGCTTGAGGTCGCGCGCAAAGCGGGCCAACAGGTAGTCCATGACCTCGTCGGACAAGAACAGCCCGCGGCGGTCGGCTTCGCGGCGCAGGGCGGCACGCGACTCGGCTTCGCTGAGCGGCTGAAGGGCCAGCACCACACCCCAGCCCAGGCGGGTTCGCAGGTCGTCTCGCAGGTCCAGGTCCACCGGCGGCACGCGGCCCGCCGCCGCCACCGCGGTGGCGTGGGTGCCGGCCTCGACGAACAGCGCAAAAGCAGCCTGCTGCTGGCCGGCGTCGAACCGGTCGCATTCGTCGAGCACGATCAACGACCAGGCCTCGTCGTGGGTCCAGGGCAGCGGGTCGCTGGCGCTGAACCAGCCGACACATCCCCCATCGCGCTGCTGCCGTTGCACCAGGGCTTGCAGCAAGTGCGTCTTGCCGCTGCCGCTGGGGCCCCACAGGTACAACGGCGCAACACCGAGCTTCATGTCGCGCACATAGACGAAGGTCAGGCCGTTGGCACCGGGCACGAAGGACGCGAAACTGCGCTCGGCATCGAACGCGATGGCCAGCGGAATCTGCTTCATCCGCGACACCTCGCCTTCGGCCATGCCGCGGGCAACGTCATCCCTGATAGAGCCGGCTGGCGAGATAGGCCTCCTGAGCACGCCGCCAGGCGACCACCAGCACCGCACTGACCGGCAGCGCGATCAGCACACCGACCAGGCCGAACAGGTGGCCGAATGCGAGCAACGCGAAGATGACCGTCAACGGGCTCATGCCGATTCGCTCGCCGACCAGCTTGGGGGTCAGGTACATGCTCTCCACCAGTTGGCCGATGCCGTACACCACCGCCACGGCGACGAGCCCGTACAGGTTCGCAAACTGCAACACGCCTGCCAGCAGCGCCAGAATCAGCCCGAGGCCGAAGCCGAGGTAGGGGATGAACATGGCCACGCCGGTGAACACGCCCACTGGCACTGCCAGATCGAAGCGGAACAGGGCCAGTCCCACGCTGTAGAAGGCGGCCATGATGCCCATCACCATCAACTGCCCGCGCAGGTACTGGCCCAGCACGTCGTCGCACTCGTCGACGAAACTCTGAAATCCGGGGCGTGAACGGGGCGGCACCATGCCCTGAACCCGCTGCACCAGGGCCGGCCAGTCCATCAGCAGGTAGAAAAGCACCACCGGCACCAGCACCGCGATGCCGATCACCGCCAGCACGATGCTGCCGCCGATGCGGGCCGAGCTCAGCACCGTTGCCAGCCAGTCTTCGACGTTGGCGCTGAGATGCTTCAGGACGAAGGCCTTGATGCTGGCGGTGTCGAGCGCCACGTTGATGCCGAACTGCGCCAGCCACGGTGCCAGGCGGGTGTTCAACGTGTCTGCCAGCATCGGAATCTGCTCACGCAGCAGCGGCAGTTCCTTGGACAGGATCGGCACGATCAGCAGCAACACGGCCAGCAGGACGAAGATGAACAGCACCTCGACCAGCAGCACCGCCAGGACACGTGGCACCCGCCTCGACGCAAGCCGCTCCACGGCGGGGCGCAAGGCGTAGGCAATCACTGCACCCACGATGAAGGGCGTCAGCACCGGGGCCAGCAACCACAGCAGGCCGAAGGCCGCCACGGCGATCATCAGCCAGGTGAGCGTGCGACGTTGGGTGGTGGACAGGTTCATTGGGCGGGGCAGCAGGCCCGGTCTGAAAGTTTGGGGGGGCGGCTCAGTGCAGGCGCGGATGGCCGGCGCGCCGCAGTTCAGCGGCCCGCTGCCGAACGGCGGCGTGATCATCGCGATCGGCAGCCTGTTCGAGGTAGCTCTCGAGGTCGGCCGCGGCCTCGGCAAACCGGTTCATTTCAGCCAGCGCCAATCCGCGGTCGCGCCGCTCTTCCCACGCGGTGGGAAGCAACACGACCAGGCGCTGCTGAACCGCCAGCAGCGCGGGCCAGTCCTGCGCGTTCCGATGAATTTCCTTCAAGTTGCGCAGCATGCGGGCCAGCACGTCGCGCGGCATTGCGGGCTGCAGAAACAGACCGAGCGGCGCTTCGAAATCGCCCGTCAGGCCACGCTGGCGGCGATAGGGCTGCAGCATGCCGTCGAGCTCGTCGCGCGAAAGGGACTGGCCGGTGAACGGGTCGATCACCACCTCGCCGAAACGGCTGCCGGCGGGCATCCTGAGCTTGACGAGAAAGTGCCCGGGAAACGACACGCCGCAAGCATTCAGGCCGATCTGGCCGGCCAGTTCGAGGTAGATCAGCGACAGCGTGATAGGAATCCCGCGGCGGGTGCGCAGCACGCTGTGAAGGTAGCTGTTGTGCGGGTCGTGGTAGTTGTTGACGTTGCCGCCGAAACCCAGCTCTTGGAAAAAAAAGCGGTTCAGCAGGCGCAGTCGCTGCAACGGCACGGCGTCGGCCGGAATGCGCCGGCCGAGTCTGTCGGCAAGCGCGTCGAGTTCGCCGACAACGCCTTGCATGTCCAGCCCCGGACACTCGTCCTGCGCGATGGACGCTGCGGCCTCGATCAACAACAGGCTGGCATCGTCGGCCACCAGCGAGGCAAAGTACGCGAGCGGCGTCGGCGCGTCGAAGGTCATTGAGCTGGCCATGCCCAAAGTTTAGCCGCGGCGGACGAACTGACGTGGTTTGAGGCCGGTCAACGCAAGCACGCCGAAATAGGCCACGGCCGCACACACCAGGCAGGCCGCCAGCAAGCCGGCGCGCGTCCACTTCTGGGCACCCAGGGCGATCCAGTCGAACCCGTGGGCAGCCCAGCCCAAACCCGCGCCCAGCACGGCGCTGGCAAACAGCACCTTCAAGGCAAAGCGGCCCCAGCCGGCGGCAGGCCGGTACGTGCCGCTGCGGCGCAGGCCGATGAACAGCCAGGCCGCATTGATCAGCGCCCCCACACCGATCGACAGGGCCAGGCCGGCATGGCCGAAGCGCGGGACGAACACCACGTTCAGCATCTGGGTCAGCACCAGCACGACCACGGCGATCCTCACCGGCGTGCGAATGTCCTGGCGGGCATAGAAACCCGGCGCAAGAATCTTCACGCCCACCAGCCCCAACAGCCCGACGCCGTAGCCCATCAGGGCACGCACGGTCTGCGCCACGTCGTCCGCGGTGAATGCCCCGTAGTGATAGAGCACCGACACCAGCGGGGTCGGAAACACCAGCAGCGCCACCGCACACGGCAGCGCCAGCAGCAGCACCAGCCGCAAGCCCCAGTCCAGCAACTCCGAGTACGCGTCCGAATCGTCCAGTGCCTTGGCTGCCGACAACTGCGGCAGCAGCACCACGCCCAGCGCCACGCCGAGCAAGGCGGTGGGGAACTCCATCAGGCGGTCGGCATAGGTCAGCCACGACACCGCGCCCACCCCCACCCGCGAGGCGAGCTGCGTGTTGATGATCTGCGACAGGTAGGCCACCGACACGCCCAGCACCGCCGGGGCCATCTGCCCCAGCACCCGACCCACACCGGGGTGGTGCCAGGCCGCCTTGATGGCCGCGGGTGCGAGGGCAATGCGCGGCAGGCCGCCGATGCGCATCAGCGCGGGCACCTGCACCGCCAGTTGCAGCACGCCACCGATCAGCACACCCACCGCCAGCGCGTAAATCGGTTCGATGCCGTGGCGATCGAACGCGGGGGCCAGCCAGGCGGCGGCAGCGATCACCGCCAGGTTCAGCAGCACCGGCGTGGCAGCCGGCACCGCAAAGCGTTTCCAGGTGTTCAGGATGCCGGCCGACAGCGACACCAGCGACATGAAACCGATGTACGGCAGCATCCAGCGCGTCATCACCACCGCCGCGTCGAAACGCGCCAGTCCCGACGCCATCAGCCAGACGATCAGCGGTGCGGCCACGATGCCCACCGCGCAGGTGGCGAACAGCACCCAGAACAGCACCGTGGCCACCGCATCGATCAGGCGGCGCGTGACCTCTTCACCCTCGCGGGAGCGTGTCTCGGACAGGATGGGGACGAAGGCCTGCGAAAACGCCCCCTCCGCGAACATGCGGCGCAACAGATTCGGGATGCGAAACGCCACCTGGTAGGCGTCCATCCCGGCACCGGCACCGAAGGCAGCCGCCAGCAGGGTTTCGCGCACCAACCCGGTGACTCGCGACGCAAGCGTCAGCAGGGAAACGGTGGAAGCGGTCCGCAGCAGGTTCATGAAAGCGCGGTTCCGCGTCGCGGTCCGGGATGGGAAGTCGGCGGATTATAGGAAGCGCCTTCGTGCGGCTTGGGGCTGCGGTGCCGGTTAGATGCGGGTGAATGCTATACTCGCGGGCTTCGATAAACCCAAATTCACTACCAGCATGGCCACCTCCGCAAAAGCCAAGAAAAAGACTGTTCGCATTGCCTCGGGCCTGAAGCGCGTGCGCCAGGACGTGAAGCTGAATGCGGCCAACACCGCCCTTCGCTCCAAGTTCCGCACCGTGGTCAAGAACGTGCAAAAAGCCGTTCTGACGGGCGACAAGGCCAAGGCAAGCGAGCTGTTCGCATCCGCGCAAAGCGTGATCGACTCGGTGGCCGACAAAGGCCTCTTCCACAAGAACAAGGCGGCTCGCCACAAGAGCCGACTGTCGGCCAAGATCAAGGCTTTGGTGGCTGCGCCTGCTGCGGCTTGAGTCAGTGTCACGTCCAACAAAAAGGCCCGCAGTGCGGGCCTTTTTGTTGGACGGATGAAATCGTTCAGCGCACCTTCGGCGGGTCTGGCAACAGGCAGGCTTCGGTGACCTGAAGCTGGTTGTCACGCGCAAAGTTCATCACGAAGTCCCAGGCCATCGGCTCCGCATCGCGCAGCTTGCCGCTGACGATGACGCACTTCACGCCATTGATCACACGCGGCACGCAGTACGGCGAATATCCGATGTAGGCGGCAATCCCGCCGGGCGAGCCTTCGGGGCGAAAACACGACATGGCACCGGCCAGTCGCTCGGCCCAGTCGCTGGGGCGAAACGGCTTGCCGTCCGGGGTCACACCCTGGATGAAAAGTTCGCTGGGTTTGGGTGGGGTCATGCGGGCGACAACAGGGCGGATCGGGATCCAGGCGAGGGATTCGGGCCGCAAATGCCCGCCGGCAGCGGGTATTGTGCCGTCTTTGTGTTGCAGTGCAGCAAGCTGCATACCCAGATCGAAAGCGCCCATCGCTGGCTTTTCGGCACATCGGGGGCGACCCTTAGAATTCCCTCGGTGGACAGCGGCCGGATGTGCCGTTTGCCATCCCCCGTCAACCCGTTGGTGGAGCCCGCGATGAATGCCCCGGAAAAGATCCCTGCGAACCCCGAGCCCCACGTGATGAAGACTTACGGCCGCCTGCCGATGGCCTTGTCGCATGGCCGAGGCTGCTGGGTCTGGGACACCGATGGCAAGAGGTACCTCGACGGGCTCGGTGGCATCGCCGTCAACACGCTGGGCCACGCTCATCCCAAGCTGGTGCCTGCACTGCAAGAGCAGATCGGCCGGCTGATCCACACCTCGAACTACTACGCTGCGCCAATGCAGGAGCGGTTGGCCGCCAAGCTGTGCGAGTTGTCGGGCCTGACCAACGTGTTCTTTTGCAGCACCGGCCTGGAGGCCAACGAGGCCGCGTTGAAGATCGCCCGCAAGTTCGGCCACGACAAGGGGATCGACCGCCCGGAGATCGTCGTCTACGAAAAAGCCTTCCATGGACGCTCGATCGCCACGCTGTCGGCCACCGGCAACCCGAAAATACAAGAAGGCTTCGGCCCGCTGGTCGAAGGCTTCGTGCGCGTGCCGTTGAACGACGTGGCGGCGATCGAAGAAGTGGCGCAGACGCATCCGAACGTGGTCGCGGTGTTCCTCGAAGTGATCCAGGGCGAAGGCGGCATCCACCCAGCCAAGGCCGACTACCTGCGCGCGGTGCGCCGCATTTGCGATGAGCAGGGCTGGCTGCTGATGCTGGACGAGGTGCAATGCGGCATCGGTCGCACCGGCAAGTGGTTTGCGCACCAGTGGGCCGGCATCCAACCCGACGTGATGCCGCTGGCCAAGGGCCTGGGTTCCGGTGTGCCGATCGGTGCGGTGGTGTGCGGGCCGAAAGCGGCTTACGTCCTCGGCCCGGGCAACCACGGCACCACCTTCGGCGGCAACCCGCTGGCCATGCGGGCGGGCATCGAGACGCTGCGCATCATGGAAGAAGACGGCCTGATGGAGAATGCCGCCCGCACCGGCGCAGTGCTGCGTGCGGCGCTGGCGCGCGAGTTGGCCGGCGTGGCGGGCGTGGTCGAAATCCGCGGCCAGGGCCTGATGCTGGGCATCGAGCTGAACCGCCCCTGCGGCGAGTTGCTGGCCCGCGCGGCCGAGGCTGGCCTGCTGCTCAGCGTCACCGCCGACCGCGTGATCCGGCTGGTGCCGCCGCTGATCCTGAGCGCAGCCGAAGCCGAGCAGATCGCGATGATCCTGTGCCCGCTGATCAAGGACTTGCT
>JANNEI010000628.1:0-4347 GCA_031378565.1 Burkholderiales bacterium | reverse complement strand
GCGGGCGGCAGCGAGATGCGGTCGAGGTCGCCCATCAGGTCGCCGAACACCGTGCCCTGGCCGCAACCTGTGGTGACCACGCGCTTGGCGGTTCGAGCGTCGAAATTCTCGATGCCGGCGCGGGTGGTTACCGCCGCCGCGGCGACTTCCCAATCGACGCTGATGGCGTCGATGTCGGCCACCGAATCGACCAGCCGCTGGTTGCGCAAATAACCCAGCACCAGCAGTTCGGGCGAGGCACCCAGCGTCATCAACGTCACCAGTTCACGCTTGTCCACGAAAACGGTCAGCGCTCGCTCGGCCGGGATGGTGATCTGGCGCATGGCCCCGAACTCGTCGAGCACCGAGACGTCTTGCGTGAGTGCAGCGCGGGCCTGCGTGAGTCGGGGTGGAAACAGCATGGGTTCCATTGAAAAGGGCCGCCTTGTCGGCGGCCCTCGATTCTGCGGCAACCGGCTACTTGACCGTGACCGCGATGGTGGCGCTCATGTCCTTGCCGTAGGACAGGTGAAAGCCATCGGCGAACTGCATCGTCAGCTTGTAGGTGCCCGGTGCCAGCTTTACCTCGGTTTCGGTCTGCGCCTTGCCGAAGTGAATCCGGCTGTCATCGACCGGAATGATCTCGCCCTTGGCTTGGCTGTCGAGGTTGATCAGCAGGTGGTGATGGCCCTGGTTGGCGACCTGATCACCTGAGGGCTTGACTTCCATGCCCTTGATGCCGAATTTGACCTTGAACGGGCTGCTCACCGTGGCCCCGTTGGCGGGCTCGATGAAGTAGACGCCTTGGCTTGCCGATGGCGGCTGGTTGGGGTTGGTCGGGCTGGCGCAACTGGCCAGCAACACGGAGGCCAAGCCGGCCAGGACAGCGAACGAACGACGACGGAACATGAACGACCTCTCAGGACTTCTTGGCTGCGGGGGCGGGGGCAGGAGCGGGGGCTGCAGGCGACGGCGTGGCGGCGGCCGCCACCGGTGCCGCACCGGGGGCGACGAACGGCCCCGGGTCGACGCACGCGGCGGTGGTCACCGCGGGTTTCACATCCTTGCCGGCTTGCTTCATGCCGGCAAAGTAGTTGCCGGCCGACCGGTCCTGCCATTTGCACAATTGAAAGCCGGCGACCTTGTCGCTCCAGGCGGTCTTGGCGGCAGCCTCGGCTGCCTTGGTCTTGGCCTCGTCGCTCAAGGTGGGAAGCTTCGCCGCTACCGGCAGGCTCGCGGCGGCAGTGCTCAGGCCCACCAGGAGAGCGATCAACGGTGCAATGCGCATGGTGTGCGTCCTGTGACGAATGTTGAAAGACATGGATCGGCGGATCAGGGGCGGGCCAGAATTTCGGCTGGCGGCGCATCGCCGACGGGCGTGCGCCGAGCCGGGATCCTGCCGGCCTGGATGTCGGCGGCCCACAACGCGTGATGCTCATGCGCCCATCCCTCGTCCACATAGCCGGTCTTCATACCTTGATAAGCGCCCTTCATGCCAATGGTGCCGATGTAGATGTGGCCCAGGAACATGGCCATCATCAACACGGCGGCCACCGCGTGGATCATGTTGGCGATCTGCATGTCGCCGCGCAGGTAGTCCAGGCCCGGAATCAGCTTGTCGAGCACCAGGCCCGAACCCACGACAACGATGCCCAACGCAAACACGCCGCCCCAGAAGATGGCTTTCTCACCGGCATTGAAGCGATGTGAGGGCACTTCAGTGCCACCCAACAGACCGCCGCCCTTGAGCAGCCACGCGACATCACCTTTGGTCGGGAGGTTGTCGCGCACGAACGTGATGAAGACCACCAGCAGCGACACCGCAAACAGCGGCCCGGCAAAGTTGTGCGCGGTCTTCAGCGCGTAAGTGAGCCAGCCGAACAAGGCACCGCCGATCACCGGCAGCAATACGAACTTGCCGAAGGCCATCACGAGGCCTGAAATTGCCAGCACGCAAAAGGCGATGGCATTGCTCCAGTGCGCGGCACGCTCGAAATACGTGAAGCGCTCGATCACTCGGCCGGTGTCGGGCTGGTGCCCGCCCAGCGAGCCCTTGCGCCAGTAGAAAAGCGCAATCGCCAGCACCGTGATCGCGATCAGCGCACCGCCGTACGGCAGGATCCACTGGTTGCGTACCTGCCGCCAGGCGTCGCCAGCGTTGGTCAGCCTGGACCCCGGGTACTGGGTGAACGACTGAATCAGCACGCCCTTCTCGGCACCGGGCAAATTGCTGATGCCTTGAGCCTGCCCCGACTCGCGAACGGCACGCCAGAACGGCGCGTTGTTGCCAGGCTGGCTCTTGCCGCGCTGGGCATTGCTTTCATCTGCCTTCGGCTCGGCGGGGGCGACGAATCCGCCAGGTGGCCCTGCGGGAGCCGTGTCTTTCGGGGTTGCGGCGTCTTGCGCCCAGGCAGCACCGGTGGCGATCAGGAAGGCACCCAGCGTCAGCAACACCTTGCGGTTCAGGCGGTGCATGCAATCTCCTTCAGCACGCGGTCGGTTCACTTGGCTCGCGAATAGTCGTTCTGGGATTGCGCGCGCGCCCGCAGCTGCTCTTCCCAGGTGGCCTTGTCGCCCGGCTTCCAGCCGCTGGCGGCGTAGGCGGAACCTGCGCCTTCCCACGACTTGCCGTCGACCTTCTTCGCAGCCTTGGCCCCGGACGAGCTGTCGCTGCACGCAGACAACCCGAAGACAGCAGCCAAAACAGCAGACACCCACAACGCCTGCCTCATGACTTGGCCGCTTCTTTGGGTTGCACAGCTGCACCCTGCGTGGGCTTGCCGTAGGCAGTGCCCCAACCCCAGACTTCGCTGCCCTTGCCGCGGTTCAACACCCGGGTGCGGAAGATGTCAGCCACCACATCACCGTCGCCGCCGAGCAGCGCCTTGGTCGAGCACATTTCAGCGCAGGCTGGCAACTTGCCTTCCGACAAGCGGTTGCGTCCGTATTTCTCGAACTCGGCTTCGGAGCCATTGGCCTCGGGACCGCCGGCGCAGAAGGTGCATTTGTCCATCTTGCCGCGCAGGCCGAAGGTGCCGTTGGTCGGGAACTGCGGTGCGCCGAACGGGCAGGCGTACGAGCAATAGCCGCAGCCGATGCAGATGTCCTTGTCGTGCAGCACCACGCCTTCGTCGGTGCGGTAAAAGCAGTCGACCGGGCACACCGCCATGCAGGGCGCGTCGCTGCAATGCATGCAGGCCACAGAGATGCTTTTTTCGCCGGGAACGCCGTCGTTCAGCGTGACCACGCGGCGGCGGTTCACGCCCCAGGGCACTTCATGTTCCTGCTTGCAGGCGGTGACGCAGCCGTTGCACTCGATGCAACGCTCGGCGTCGCAGATGAATTTCATTCTTGCCATGAGGGGCTCCAGGCAGAAGGACATGCGCCGCAGCGCATTGCTCGCTCCTTCCCCTGCTGGGGGAAGGTGGGGATGGGGGCGACTCGCCCCGCCGAATGACCGATCACACCACCGCCTTTTCGACCTGGCAGACGGTGGTCTTGGTCTCTTGCATCATCGTCACCGCGTCATACCCGTAGGTGGTGGCGGTGTTGATCGCTTCACCACGAATGATCGGTGCCGCGCCATCCGGGTAGTACGGCTTCAGGTCGACGCCCTGCCACTTGCCCGAGAAGTGAAACGGCATCCAGACCGTCTCGCGATCGACGCGCTCGGTGACCATCGCCTTGACTTCGATCTTGGCACCTGTCGGCGTCTTGACCCACACGGTTTCGCCGTTGCGGATGCCGCGGTCGTTCGCGGTGGCGGGGTTGATCTCGACGAACATCTCCTGCTGCAACTCGGCCAGCCACGGGTTGGAGCGCGTCTCTTCGCCACCGCCTTCGTACTCGACCAGCCGGCCCGAACTCATGATCAGCGGGAACTGCTTGCCGATGTCGCGGTTCTTTTGCTGCACGCTCTTGAACAGCGTGGGCAGACGCCAGAAGGCCTTCTTGTCGTCGTGCGTCGGGTACTTGTCGATCAGGTCGGGACGGGTCGAATAAAGCGCCTCGCGGTGCTGCGGAACCGGATCGGGGAAGTTCCAAACCACCGCCCGCGCCTTGGCGTTGCCGAACGGGTGGCAGCCGTGTGCCATCGTCACGCGCTGGATGCCGCCGGACAGGTCGGTCTTCCAGTTCTTGCCTTCGGCCCCCTTCTTCTCGGCGTCGGTCAGGTCGTCCCACCAGCCGAGTTTTTTCAGCAGCACATGGTCGAACTCGGGATAGCCGGTGGTGATGTCGGCCCCCTTGGAATGGGAGCCGTCTTCGGCCAACAGGCTGACACCCTCGCGCTCGACGCCGAAATTGGCGCGGAAGTTGCCGCCGCCCTCCATCACGTGCTTGGAGGTGTCGTACAGGTTCGGAGAGCCT
>JANNEI010000606.1:0-4040 GCA_031378565.1 Burkholderiales bacterium | reverse complement strand
TACCACACGCCGATGGCTGCCGTGGCCACCGTGCCGACGCCCGACCACACGGCATAGACGACGCTCAGGCCCAGCACCCGCACCACGAAGGCGTTCAGGCTGAACGACACCGCATAGAACACGAAGATCAACAGCGAAGGCGTCAGGCGTGTCATCCCTTCGGACAGACGCATGCACACAGTGCCGCAGATCTCGAAGAAAATGGCGACCGAAAGCATCGCCCAGGCTTGGGAAAACGTCGGGATGAAGTTGGACATGTTCATGCAGTCAGACCTCGGTCCGGGGTCGGAAAAGTGTCGCTGAAAGTTCAGCCAGCGGCTCGGTGCGGCTCGCCGCCCGCGGGACGCGCCGGGCAAAGGATGTGTCCCGTGCGGCCGCAAACCTTACAGGATCGCCAGCAAACGCGTTGGCGTCGACGCCGCAGCCGCGGTGGCATTCTTCGCTTGCGTTGCGGTGCGCGGCGTGATGCGGGAGAGCCGCGTTGAACCGTCCCGACAGTCAAACCATGGGCCGCGCGGCGTTCAAGGCGAGGCTGAACCACATCTACCTCTGGTATACCGCCGGCTTCATCGCTTTTGTGGTGGCGCTGGGCCTGCTCGAGCAGATTGGCTTGCCCAAGCGCTGGATCGGTGTGACTTTTCTCTTGTCAACCGTCGCGCTCTACGCGGGCATCGGCATCGTCTGCCGCACCAACGATGCGGTGGAGTACTACGTGGCGGGCCGTCGCGTGCCGGCGATGTACAACGGCATGGCGACCGGGGCCGACTGGATGTCCGCCGCCTCCTTCATCGGCTTGGCGGGCACCCTGTATCTGCAGGGCTACGGTGGCCTGGCCTTCGTGCTCGGCTGGACCGGCGGCTACTGCCTGGTGGCACTGCTGCTGGCACCGTACCTGCGCAAGTTCGGTCAGTACACGATGCCGGATTTTCTGGCAGCCCGGTTCGGCGGCAACCTGCCTCGCTTCATCGGGGTGGTTGCAGCCATCCTGTGTTCGTTCATCTATCTGGTGGCGCAAATCTACGGCGTGGGGCTGATCACCGCGCGGCTGACCGGTGTCGACTTCGTCGTCGGCATCTTCCTCGGGCTGGGCGGCGTGCTGGTGTGCTCGTTTCTCGGTGGCATGCGTGCGGTGACCTGGACGCAGGTGGCTCAGTACATCATCCTGATCATTGCTTACCTGGTTCCGGTGTTGTGGCTGTCGGTCAAGCAAACCGGAATTCCCGTGCCGCAGGCGATCTACGGCTATCAATTGGAAAAGATCAGCCAGCGCGAGGCTCAGCTGCTGGCCGACCCGCGGGAGCAGGAGGTCGCACGCGCGTTCAAGGCCTTGGCGGACGAGTACCAAGCGAAGTTGAAGAACGTGCCGCAGGCCCTGGTCGACGAGCGCGATGCAGCCGAGAAGAAGGCGGCCCGGCTGCGCTCCGTCAACGCCCCGTTGGCGCAGATTCAGGCGGCCGAAAAGAGTGTAGCCAATCTCCCCAAGAACGAAGCTGCCGCCCGCGATGCCTGGACCAAGGCTGCCGCGCTGAATGAGGCGCGTGCCAAGCCGCTGGGCGGCATGCCGGCGCATGCCCAGCAGTTTTCAGGCGACCCGGACGGAACCCCCGCCGATCGCGTGGCGTACGCCGATTCGCGCAACAACTTCCTCGCGCTGGTGTTCTGTTTGATGGTGGGCACGGCCGGGCTGCCACACATCCTGATGCGCTGCTACACCACTCCGTCGGTCAAGGAGGCGCGCGAGTCGGTCGCCTGGTCCCTGTTCTTCATCCTGCTGCTCTACCTGACCGCTCCCGCGTTGGCGGTGCTGGTCAAGTTCGAGGTGCTCAACTCGCTGGTGGGCGTGCCGTTCGACAGGTTGCCGGCGTGGATCGGCAACTGGTCCAAGGTCGATGCGTCGCTGCTGTCGGTGGTGGACATCAACCGCGACGGCCTGCTGCAGCTGGGCGAGTTGCGCATGGGCGGCGACATGGTGATGCTGGCCACACCCGAGATTGCCGGGCTGCCGTATGTCGTGTCGGGCATGGTCGCCGCGGGCGGGCTGGCAGCTGCCCTGTCGACCGCCGACGGGCTGTTGCTGACGATTGCGAACGCCCTGTCGCACGACGTTTATTACAAGATGCTGCGGCCGCACGCCACCACGGCCCAGCGCGTCATCATCTCCAAGGTGCTGCTGCTGGGGGTGGCGCTTTCGGCCGCAGCCGTGGCGGCACAGCGGCCGGCCGATATCTTGTTTCTGGTGTCGGCTGCGTTTTCACTGGCAGCTGCGGCATTTTTCCCGGCGCTGGTGCTCGGCGTGTTCTGGCACCGCGCCAACCGCTGGGGTGCGGTGTGCGGCATGGCAGGTGGACTGGCGCTGACGTGCTACTACATGGTGCAGAACGAAACCTGGATGCGCGGTATTTTCGGCATCACATCGCCTGTCAGCCTGTGGTTCGGAATCCAGCCCATTTCGGCGGGTGCCTTCGGCGTTCCGTTCGGTTTTGCCGTGATTGCCCTGGTCAGCCTGTTGACGCCTGCACCGGGGCCGCAGACGCGGGATTTCCTGGACAACGTCCGCTATCCAAAGGCCGACTGAGCTTCGATGCGCTGGGCGCACGTTTCAGTTGCGCCCCAGCGGGATATAATCTCAGGCTGACCTTGCCACACCCGGGCTGACGCGCCATGTACAAGACATTGCGCGCCAATCCATTCAGGGGTGGCTTCCACACCCAGCTGCGGCCGACATCCGGCTGCGGGGGCGGAAACCCCAAGGAGATTCGATGCGTCATTATGAAATCGTGCTGCTGATCCACCCGGATCAAAGCGAACAGGTTCCGGCCATGCTGGAACGCTACAAGGGCACCATCACCGCCGGCGGAGGCAAGGTGCACCGCGTGGAAGCCTGGGGCCGCCGCCAGATGGCCTACCTGATTCAGAAGTTGGCCAAGGCCCACTACCTCTGCCTGAACATCGAGTGCGGCAAGGAAGTGCTGGTTGAGCTCGAAACCGGCTTCCGCTTCAACGACGCGGTGCTTCGCCACCTGACGGTGCTCAAGAGCAAGGCCGAGACCACGCCGTCAGTGATGATGAAGATGGTCGAGAAGGAAGACAACCGCAAGGCCCCGCAGCCGCAGGAGGCCGCGGCCTGAGCATGACGGCTGCGTTCGCGCTGCACCGCTGCACCGCATGAACCGATTGGTTCTGACGGCACAACTGGTGCAGCGAGGCGCTGTGAGAACCACCCCGGCCGGACTGCCCGCCCTCGACTTGAGCCTGAAGCACGAGTCCGAGGTCACGCAGGACGGCCAGCCCCGCAAGGTCTCGATGGAAATTCGGGCGCGCGCGGTGGGGCAGATCACGCAGCGGGTGTCGGGAATCGAGATTGGAAGCACCCACGGCTTTGCCGGCTTCCTCGGCTCCCAGCGCAACGGACGCGGTGTCGTGTTTCATGTGACCGAGCTGGACTGAGCGCCAATTCATTGTTCGAATACGCATAGATTTAACAGAGGTTCAAGATGCCACCACCACGCGGAAAAGGTAAGTTTTCCAAAGATCGCAAGCCGAAACGCAACACGCAGTCACTGCTGTTCCGTCGCAAGCGGTTTTGCCGTTTCACCGTCACCGGTGTGACCGAGATCGACTACAAGGATGTGGACACGCTGCGTGACTTCATCGGCGAGAACGGCAAGATCACGCCTGCGCGCCTGACCGGCACGCGCGCTTTCTTCCAGCGACAGCTGACCACGTGCATCAAGCGTGCTCGCTTCCTGGCCATGCTGCCGTACAGCGACCAGCATCGCGTCTAAGGAGCCACCCATGCAAGTGATCCTGCTCGACAAAGTGGCCAACCTCGGCAACCTCGGCGACGTCGTCAAGGTGAAAGACGGTTATGCCCGCAACTTCCTGATTCCGACCCGCGCGGCACGCCGTGCAACGCCGGTCGCCATCCAGGAATTCGAAGCCAAGCGTGCCGATCTCGAGAAAGTCGCCGCCGACCGATTTGCCACCGCGCAAGCCCTCGGCGAGAAGATGAGCGGACGCACCGTTCACATCACGCAAAA
>JANNEI010000596.1:0-2488 GCA_031378565.1 Burkholderiales bacterium | reverse complement strand
TCGGGCGGCGAAGGCAATGCCAACATCACGGTGCGCGGCGTGCCGCTGTCGGCCGGGGGTTCGCGCTATGTGCAGATCCAGGAAGACGGCCTGCCGGTGCTGCTGTTCGGCGACATCGCCTTCGGCACCGCCGACCAGTTCATGCGTGCCGACTACAGCATCGACAGGCACGAAGTGGTGCGAGGCGGCACGGCCTCCACGCTGGCCAGCAACTCGCCGGGTGGCATCGTCAACTTCATCAGCAAGACCGGCACGGAGAGCGGCGGCGGCATCGGCTTCACGGTGGGCCTGAACCGCAAGCAACTGCGCCTGGACGCCGACTACGGCGGCAAGCTGGGCGCGAAAACCACCTTCCACATCGGCGGCTTCCAGCGTGTGGGCGAGGGCGGCCGCCCGGCCGGCTTCAACACCGAAAACGGTGGCCAGATCAAGGGCAACGTGACGCAGGAACTCGACGCCGGCTATGTGCGCCTGAGCTTCAAGAGCCTGGACGACCGCACCCCGTCCTTTCTGCCGGTGCCTGTCACGGTCACCAACGGCACGATCTCGACCATTGCCGGCATCGACCCGCGCACCGCGTTCTTCATCACGCCCAGCCTGGCGCGCGACACCAGCTTCAACCGCGACGGTGGCTACACGACATCGAGCACGCGTGACGGCCTGCACGTGAAGACCACGGCCATCGGTGCCGAGGCTTCGCTCAAGCTGGCCGAAGGCTGGACCCTGGACGAGAAGTTCCGCCGCTCGAAAAACTCGGGCCGCTTCATTGCCCTGTTCCCGGCGGACAACGGCAGCAATGGCACCGCCAATTTCTTCAGCGGCGTGCTCTTCAACACCTCGCTCGACGACCTCGACAACACCCTCAACGACATCAAGTTGTCGAAGGCGTTCGACCTCGGCGGCAGCGGCAAGGCCACGGTCGCGGCCGGCTTCTTCTACGGTGTGCAGAACGTGGCGCAAACCTGGTTCTGGAACCAGTACAACGTCGAGATGAAAGGCAACGACGCGCGCACTGTGGATGCCAACGGGGTGCCCAGCGCCGCGCCGGTGGGCTCCGGCTTCACCACCTTCGGCGGCTGCTGCGTGCGCAACTGGGATGTGCAGTACACGACCACCGCGCCGTACGCGTCAGTGGCTTGGGAATCAGGCCCGCTGAACATCGACGCCAGCCTGCGTCGCGACGCCCAGAAGGCCAGCGGCTACACGATCGAGGACGACCCGGTCGCCAAGACCTGGGACCCGTCCACGCAGAAGGGCGTGAACTACAAGGTAGCGCACACCTCGTATTCGGTCGGTGCCAACTACGCGCTCACACGCGACTTCTCGGTGTTCGGCCGCGCCAGCGACGGTGTCGCCTTCAGTGCAGACCGCTTGCTGTACGGCAACCCGCTCGACGGCTCGGTGCCGATTGCGCTGAATCAGGTGCAGCAGCAGGAAGCCGGTGCAAAGTGGCGCAGCGGCGCACTGAGCGCCTTCGTGACGGTGTTCAACGCGCGCACGAAAGAGAGCAACTACGAGGCGACGACGCAGAAGTTCACCTCGAACAAGTACTCGTCGCGTGGGGTCGAACTGGAGGCGGCCGGCAACTTCGGTGACTTTCACCTGACGGTGGGCGGCACCTTCACCAATGCCAAGGTGACGGCATCGAACGACCCGACGACGGTGGGCAAGAAGCCACGCCGCCAGGCCGACTTCGTGTGGCAGTTGTCGCCGTCGTACACGCTGGGCAACCTCGACGTGGGCGCGGCGGTCATCGGCACCAGCAAGTCCTGGGGCGACGACCAGAACACCATCACCTTGCCCGGCTTCACCATCGTCAACGCGTTTGCCAACTATCAGCTGAGCCCCAAGGCAGGGCTGTCGGTCAGCGTGAACAACCTGATGAACACGTTGGGCTACACCGAGATCGAAGGCGACGGACATGCTGCGCGCGCCGTCAATGGCCGCACGGTGAAGGCCACGTTGAAGTACCAGTTCTGAAGCAGCTCCGATGCGACCTTCGGCGCACGGCGTTGGCCGGGCCGAGGTCCGGCGACGGCATCCGGCCGGGTGCTATCCAATGACGTTGCCTTGAAGGAGCCCGCGCATGTCGATTCCAAAGCCACACCTGTCGATCTGGCAAATCATCAACATGAATGTCGGGTTCTTCGGAATCCAGTTCAGCTTCGGCCTGCAGCAGGCCAACATGAGCCCGATCTACAAGTACCTCGGTGCCGACGAGGCCAGCCTGCCGTTGCTGTGGCTGGCCGGCCCGATGACGGGGCTGCTGGTGCAGCCGATCATCGGTGCCATGAGCGACCGCACGGTGTCGCGCTGGGGCCGGCGCACACCGTACTTCCTGATCGGTGCGCTGCTGTGCAGCCTGGGTCTGCTGGTGATGGCGTTCAGCCCGACTCTGTGGTTCGCTGCCAGCGTGCTTTGGTTCCTGGAAGCCGCCAACAACGTGACGATGGAGACGTACCTCGCCTATGTGAGTGTCCGGCTCGAC
>JANNEI010000590.1:0-1666 GCA_031378565.1 Burkholderiales bacterium | reverse complement strand
AGCGTTGCCGCCGATGCGGTCGTGCTGGCCCTGGGCGGGGCCAGCTGGTCGCGCCTGGGCTCCGACGGCGCGTGGGTGCCGCTGCTGCTGCAACGCGGCGTCGACGTGGTGCCGTTGCTTCCGTCTAACTGCGGCTTCGATGTGGCGCGGCCGAACGTGGCGGGCGGGCTCGCGGCCGGCTGGTCCGAACACTTCCGCTCGCGCTTCGCGGGGCAGCCGCTGAAGAACGCGGCGTTGCAATTTACGCCACCGTCGGGTGAACGGTTTCAACAGCAAGGCGAGTTCGTCATCACCGACGCGGGCATCGAAGGCAGCCTTGTCTATGCGGCCTCGGGCCCGGTTCGGGATGCCATCGCCAGCCACGGTCGGGCAGTGGTCTACATCGACTTGCTGCCGCAGCGCGAACTGGCCTTCGTGACGGCCGAGGTGGCCCGGCCGCGCGGCTCGCGGTCGCTGTCCACCCACCTGAAAAGCCGGCTCGGCATCGACGGTGTGCGCGCATCGCTGCTGCATGAAGTGTTGCCGCGCGAGGTGCTGGCCGACCCCGCGCGGCTGGCGGCTGCGATCAAGGCGCTGCCGTTGACGCTGGTCGCTCCGCGCCCCATCGACGAGGCCATCAGCAGCGCTGGCGGGGTGCGCTTTGCCGCGCTCGACGACGCCCTGATGCTGCGCAGGCTGCCCGGCGTGTTTTGCGCCGGTGAAATGCTCGACTGGGAGGCACCGACGGGCGGCTATCTGCTGACCGCCTGCTTCGCCAGCGGCGTGGCGGCCGGCACCGGTGTGCTGCGCCGTCTGGGGCTCGAACCGGGGTGACACGGCGTTCGCAGCGCCGGACTTCTCCTACACGGTGTTCGGCGTCGGCGGCTGATTCACAGGCCTCTGTCCGACGCGGCAAGGGTGAGCGCCGCCCTAGAGTGGTGCACTGATCACAGCGCACCAGGAAATCCGCCATGCACACCTTCACCCCACTCCTTCGCTCTGTCTTGCGTTCGTCGAGCCTGTTGATCGCCGGTGCGGCCTTGGGCCTGTCGGCATTGGGCGCGACCACCGGCGTGGCGTCCGAAACCCAGGCCCGTTATGAGCAGGATCGCGCCAAGTGCCTGACTGGCAGGTCCAACCAGGATCAGGCGACCTGCCTGAAAGAAGCCGGTGCGGCGCGCGACGCGGCGAAGAAGGGTCAGCTCAACGACGCGGACGCCAAGTACGGCCCCAACGCGAAGCAGCGTTGCGACGCCTTGACCGGCGACGAAGCGAAAGACTGTCTGGCCCGCATGCAGGGCAGCGGCACGGTCAGCGGCAGCGTGGAAGCGGGCGGTCTGTACCGACAGACCGTGACCACCACGATCATGCCGGCCAACCCGCCAGCGTCGTCACCTCCTTCTCCCGCTGCGCCCGCCTCGTCCACGTCGGCACGCTGAGCGAACGGCGACGAGCACAGATCGACGCCCGTCGCCCACGGCAGACGGCGGGTTGCATCGGCGGCTCGACCGATGTGTTGATCGCCACGCGCTAGCACGGGCGCAGCGTGGTTGAAGCCCGCACCCCTGTGGCACACTGCGCCGCGATTCACTTTCCAACGCCCGACCGTGTGCGGCGGGCATGCCCTCTTGAACAAGATTCTTCTGCAGATTGCCGCCGAGCTGAAAGTGCGGCCGGCCCAGGTTGT
>JANNEI010000510.1:0-1779 GCA_031378565.1 Burkholderiales bacterium | reverse complement strand
TGGAAGGCGGGCAAGGTGCGCTGAAGGCTTGCTGAGGCGCCGGCTGCTGTACGGCGGCGCACTGCACAGGCCAAGGCCCTCGACACGGTTGTGTCGAGGGCCTTTTTCAACGGGGGGTCGATCGACCCGGCTCAGCCCTCGACGCCGACCATCCAGCCCACACCGAAGCGGTCGGCGACCCTGCCGAAATACCGCGACCAGAACGACCGCGGGTGCCAGCACGCCGCCAGAGATGCAGCATGTCCCGGCTCCATCCACACGACGGACACCGACCCTGCGGATCGACACCGCCGCAGCGCCATTCTGAAACTTTCGGTCGGCCTGGGCGACACTCCCGCTCGATGTTCAACGCACCGCTGTTCACCGGCGTCCTCTTCGCCCTCGCCGCCGGCTTGATGTGGGGGCTGGTGTTCGTCGGCCCGCTGCTGCTGCCGGAATACCCGGCCGCGCTGCACACCTTCGGCCGCTACCTCGCATTCGGGCTGATCGCACTGCCGCTGGCCTGGCTCGACCGCACCCGGCTGCGCGCGCTGACACGGGCCGATTGGGTCGAGGCGCTTGAGCTCGCACTGATCGGCAACATCGCCTATTACCTGTTCCTGTCCAGCGCCATCCAGCGCGCCGGCGCGCCGTTGCCGACGATGGTGATCGGCACGCTGCCGGTGGTGATTGCGATCACCACGAACCTGCGCGGCGGCACGGCACCCGGCGACGCACGACTGCCCTGGGCGCGGCTGCTGCCGTCGTTGCTGTTGATCGGTGCCGGCATCGGCTTGGTCAACCATGTCGAGATCGGCCATCTGCGCGCGGACGCGACGGCGGACGCCAGCCGCTATGCCGTCGGTGCCTTGCTGGCCGTCGGCGCGGTCGCCTGCTGGACCTGGTACCCGATCCGCAATGCGCAGTGGCTGCGCGCGCACGCCGACCGCAGCCCCAGCACCTGGGCCACGGCGCAAGGCATTGCCACGCTGCCGCTGGCGGTGATCGGCTACGGCGCGTTCTGGCTTTACAGCGCGCTCAGCGGCAGCGCGTTCGAGATGCCTCTCGGCCCGCGCGCCGTGCAGTTCGCCGGCCTGATGTTCGCCATCGGCCTGCTCGCGTCATGGCTGGGCACGCTGTGCTGGAACGAGGCCAGCCAGCGCCTGCCCACCACGCTGTCGGGCCAGTTGATCGTGTTCGAAACGCTGGCCGCGCTGAGCTATGCCTTCCTGCTGCGCGGTGCATGGCCGGCCTGGGAGACATTGGCCGGTGTGGCCTTGCTGGTGGCTGGCGTGGTGTGGGCGCTGCGCACGCGGCCCGCGCCGCTGGCGTCCGAAGGGCACGCGGGGTGAAGCGCGAACTGGCGCTTCACCCCGACACATCGACGTTGGGCGGGTGTCAGTCCGGCCACGAGGGCAAGGTCACGCCGGCCTTCGCCATGGCCGTGCTCAACGCGTCGTCTTGCGTGGCCAAGGGCAAGCCGCGCCGCAAGGCCAATTCGAGGTAGGCCGCTTCATACGCGCTCAGGCCGTGGCGGGCGGCGATCTCGTCGAGCGTGGTGATGGCCACCGGCTCGCGGTCCACCTTGATGCGCAGCGCGCTTGCAGCCAGCGCCAACTCGCGCCGCTTGTCGGCCGTGATTCGCTTGCGGCGCTGAGCGCGCAGCAGCAGGTTGCCGATCTCCAGCAACCAAAGTGCGGGCACCCACACGTCGAGATTGGCCGTGGCTTGCAACGCTGCCTCGGTGCTCGGATTGGCTTCTTCGGGCAGGAACCAGGCGGCGCTGACCGACGCATCCAC
>JANNEI010000466.1:0-9202 GCA_031378565.1 Burkholderiales bacterium | reverse complement strand
CGAACGCGGGCGGCGCGCGGCCAACCGGCGAGTTGCGATGCACCAGCGCGACCTTGGCGGCGTCGGCCAGCCGGTCCAGCGGCAACGTCTCGCTGACGAAGTTCAGCTTGACCTCGCCGAACAGGTCGGCGCGAAGGTTGGTGTCGCTCTGCGCGTTGACGGCCACCGTGGAGACCATGGTGGTCGCGCCGCCATACGTCATCGCACCGCGCTCGCCCCAGTTGGAGACGGACTGCGGGTCGTTGCCAGCCGCGTAGCCGACCTTGGCCACGTCGGCCGCACCGGCGCGGAACATCACCTTGGCGGTGATCGAGCCGTCACGCACCGCGACCCGGTTCATGCCGAGCAACACCATCGTCGCGAGCAACTGCTGACGCTCGGCACCGACGCGGTTGCGCACCTGCGGCAGCACGCGCTGTTCCAGCAGCTCGGTGCTGAGTTCTTCAGCCTCGATGCCGTAGTCGGCCAGCCAGGCCGGCGTCAGACGTTCGGCGCGCGGCACCAGTTGCGGTGCAGCGCCCTCGCCAGCTGGCATCGCGACCCCGACCTCGGCCGGGTAGCGGGTGGCCAGCCAGTCACGCGCCTGGTTCGGCGTCACGTTCTCGGCGGTGAACTGGTCGACCGTCTTGGCCACTGCCGCCACCAGGCTGGAATAGCTTTCCATCTGGCGGATCGATGCATCGACGATGGCGTCGAAGGTGCCGTTGACGAGTTGCGCCACGAAGCCGGGAAAGTCCACCTCATTGACGAGTTCCCCGGTGCGTCGGGCCAGCGTTTCAGTGGCCGGCGGCTTCGCGGACGCCGCCGGGGTGGCGGGGGTTGAGGCCGCCCCATTCGGCTGCGCCGTGCTGGCGGTCGGCGCGTTGCGCAGGCCCGGCGCAGGCATCAGTGTCTGCGCCAACGCTCGCGAGGGTGCGCCGTTCCACGCCATGCCGCTGACCGGCGCGGGGGGTGTGGGCAGACGCTTGTCCATCGGGTGCAACGTGTCGAATCGTGTCGAAGCGGCGGTGCGACAGCGGTGGGTGGCTCAGGCTTCGAGCCAGCGCCCGGCGCAGTTGTGTCGGCCATTGCCGAACAGGCGCAGCGCGTAGACCGCAACCACGCTGCTGGCGTCGGCCCGCGTGAAGCGGTATTCGACGTTGATGTCGAGCGCGGCGCATACAGGGTTGTCGGTCGGGAACCGCCCGGCCACGTCGGCGACTCGCGCGGTCACCGCCAGCCGGAGCCCCTGGCCGGCGGACGCTGCGTGACGCCGCATGCGAATGTTGCCGACCCCGCTGCCGTCGTGCTGCCAACGAACTTCGAGGTCCAGGCTGATGCGGCTGCCGTCCTCGGCTTCCAGGTACGGCCACTCGCTCAACAACAGCGTCTCGCCGTCGCGCGGCGTGGCTGCCGCAGACGTTGCGAGTGCGGGTGTGTCGGCGTGGCCCGGCTTCAGGCCGTCGAGCTGGTCGAGCTCCCAACTGACGACGCCGCCGTCGTTGTCGCGAAGGCGCTTCAGTGTCGTCCCCGCAATCGGCGACTCGACTTCGACGATCTCGGCGGCGAGTGAGCGCGCGCGCAGCGCCTGCTGCTGAACGATCGGTGCCGGCGGCGCAGGCAGACTGCCGGCAGCACCATGGCGGCTCGACATCGATGCCTCGAAGTCGCTGCTGGTTTCACCCGGCTCGGGCTGCCCGGCCGGGTCTCCCTCGCCCGTTTCAGCCGGTGCGGCGGGGTCGGCAGCTTCGGCAGGCTCGGCCTCCGACGCCAGCGTCAGCGCGAAGGGTGCCGCCGTCACAGGCTGCACGCCGGCCGGCAGGTGGTCGGCATGCAGGATCTGGTACAGCAACTGCCCGCCCGAATTGCCGGTGCGGTTCTCGTACAGCTCCAGAAAGTCGGCGAACGGCAGCTTGATCCGCCCCGGCGTGTCGGGCCACGGGTCGTGCATGAACATCGTGGTGCCCGAGCCGTCGGGGTTGCCGTCGCTCTCCATCCCCACCAGCACCCGCACGTGGCCGCCACTGGTGCCGCTCCATGTCATGTCGATGTACAGCGGGCCGTACGCCTCCAGCATCTGCGCCCAGGCCTCCAGCGTGTACGACGCGGGCGGTTCGGCGACCAGGTTCCAGGCATCGGCCAACTGACGCCGGTCGCTCGGCCACAGGCCCGTGCGATAGGCGTCGATGGCCGGCACCCAGCGGGCGATTTCGCTGTCGGGGATCGACACCCGGTCGCGCCAGCCGACCACCATCGCTGCGCTGGCGGCCCAGCATGACGCCGGGCTCGTCTGCGGGTAGCTGGGCACGTCGTCCCAGTGGATGGAGATTGCGCCCAGCGAACGCGCCGGCACGCCGAGCGCGAAGCTCTTGGTGCGCGCTTCGACCCAGTCGATCTTCTGCGGCGTGATGAAGCAGCCGCGGTTCAGGCCCTGAGCGGCCGGCTCGCCGGTCACGTGCACTGCGGTGACGAGCGCTTCGAGCTGGCCGTTGCGGTCTTCGGCGAGGTGATAGACCGGCGAACCGCTGGCACCCTTCAGCGTGAGCAGGGCGTACTCGATCACGTCGAAACCGCTTTGCTCGGCCGCGTAGCCGCCGTGCAGGTGCTGGCGCTCACCGTCGATCGCCTGCGTCAGCGCGGGCACCGCATTCGATTGCGCTGAATAGCCGCAGACGACGATCGGCATCCGCGTCGACGGCGTTGCGTTCAGGAAGCTGAACCAGCGGCCCTGCGGCGCGGCGATGGCCACGTTGTCGATCACCGCCAGGTCGTTCGGCCAGTCGCCGTCGCCCGCATAGCGCGAGGCGATGCGCCAGCCCGAACTCTGCACAGTGCACTTGCCGTACGGCGCGTCGTCGGCGGCGTTGCTGCCGGGCATCACGACGACCGAACTCATGCCGTGCAGGTTGTGCGCGCAGGTCAGGATGCGATTGCGCCCGATGTAGAAGCCGGTGCCGCCGTAACGGCTGCCGTCGGGGCCGGTCATCGTCAGCTTGCAGATGGCCGAGTGCGGGAACATGCGGGTGTTGCCGACGCCGACGAACCATTCCTCCATCGCCTGGCTGAAGGCGTTGTTCTGGCAGGTCAGCGCGCTGGCCGGATCACTGGGATCGTAGAACGGGCTGATGATTTCCTGCGCCTGCGACAGCAGGTGCCGCGCGGCCAACGACTGCGCCGCTGCGCCGCGCGGGGCGAAGGAGTCGACGTACCCCCGTTCGCCGCCGTGGCGTTCGCTGTACCCGATGTCGTCAGCGTCCCGGGTCGTGCCGTAGGGATGGCGCGGTGGCGGGTTGCGCGACGCATGACCCAGAGCCTGCGCGGTGGCGGGCGTCGCCGGGGAGGCTGGCATGGCGGTCGCGCCGTTGGTGCCGCTGGTGGCGTTCGTGCCGTTCTTGGCAGTGGCACCGTTTGCACCCTGCGTGGCCGGGCCCGGCTCATCGCCGCTGATCAGCCGCACGCGCGGACCGGTGTCGGCACCGGCGTCGGGAAAATGCCCGAAGCCGTCGTCGTAAGGTGCTGGCGCGCTGACTTGCGGTGTGCCCGGTGTTGCGCTTTTTCCATTCCCGTTGGGGGCCGTGCTGGCCTGTGTCTGCGGCCAGGCGTCGCCGCCCCATTCCAGGCTGGCGTCACGGCCGTTCACCTGGCCGTAGCTGCTGACCCGCGCGCTCGTGACCAGGCGGCGCAGGCCGCGCTCGGTCAGCCCCGACAGGTTCACATACATGTTGCCGCTGCTCGGTGCCTGCACGGAATCGGGCGAGCCTTTGCTGTTCTCGCGGTAGGTCGCGAGGCCGAAATACAGCCTGGGCTGGCCGACGAAATTGGCCATCACGTCGGGTGGCAGCAGGTACACGGCTTCGCCGCGGCGGGCGCGCAGCACACCCGCGCTGCGGCTGGAGAAGAAGTTGCGACGGCTGCGCGCTGCCTTCTGGTCGGCGTGGAACAGTGCCGGGTCGGTGGCGACGCCGATTTCGAACAGCGGGCTCTCGCTGCGCACGGTGAAGCCCAGCACGCTGAAGCGGTCGTCGATGGCGTCGCGATTGGCCTGGATGCGGGGCATGGCGTGTCTCCGGTGTTCGTCATCAACTGCGCGAGGTGGCGCGCCGTCTCGGGCGGTGTCGCGGTGCGTGGGCCGTTGGCTCGGACGGCACCACGTCGGGCGGCGGTGGCGTGTCGTCGGACATCAGTTCCCAGAACCGCGATGCGGTGTCGATGCCGAGGTCGGTGAGGTGCGGTTTCATGAAACTGATGATTGCTGCAAGGTCGCGAAAGGACGCCCGCCGGCCAGAAGGCACGTGCTCGATCGAGCCGCGCCAGTCGCCATCGCCGCCGGCCGAGTGGCCGCCCGGTTCGCGCCGGATGCGCACGATGAACGATGCGGTGTGGTCTTCGAGCAGGGACATCGGTCGCACTTTCTTGCGGTGCCGAAAAGAGTGATCGCGATCAGTGTCGAGGCGCGGCGTCACCGGGTCATCACCGGCGCATCACACGGCGCTCACGCGGCCTGCCGCGCGCGCTCAGGGATGGTGACGCGCGTGTGATGGCGGCACAGCGAAAGGCGGCGAGAGCAGGGGCAGCGTGCGCTGCAGTTGCTCGTCCGCCAGCGCCAGGTGATGGCGCGCGGAGACGATCAGGTCAGCCGCATTGGGCGCATCGGGCGATGCGGTGGGGCTGGCAGCCATCGCTGCGATCGTTGTGTCCGCGGGTGCAGCCGCCACGGGTGATGCAGGCTGCGCGGCATGCCCGATCGCGTGGTCGGCGATCTGCTGGTAAAGGGCCATCGTTTCACGCATCGGCTGGATCGCCAGCTCGTTGCGCAGCGCTTCGCGGCAACGCTCGAATTGGCGCAGCGCCAGCGCGCGCTGCCCGTTGCGCAGCAGTAACCGCATCAGCTCGCAGTGGATGTCTTCGCGCAGCATGTCGTGGTCGAGAATGCGCTGCGCGTAGCCGATGGCACCGCCCAGGTCGCGGCCCAGGGTGCACAGCTGCATCAGGCGGCCGAGCGCGTTCAGGTGGTGGCGCCGCAGGCGTTCGCGCTCGCGCATGGCCCACTCGTCGCTGAAGCCGGCCAACATGTCGTCGGTGTAGCGGGCGACGCCCTGTTGCAGGTCGTCGAGGTCGCTCGGCACCAACTGCTCGATCGGCTTCGACAGCGCCGGCACGACGAGGCGCTGGAAGTCCTCGACATCGAGCATGAACTGCGCGTCGTGCGGCATGCCGACGGCACCGTGATGGGCGCTGGCGATCAGCTCCCCGGCGCGCAGCGGCGGGCGCTCGACCGCCTTGCGAAGCCGCCACAGGGTGGTGTTGAAGCAGCCGACGGAGCCGCTGTCACGGCCTTCACCCCACAGGGTGGCCATCAGCGCGTCGCGGGTGAAGAACTGCCCGCGCGCCAGCGCCAGGTAGGCCAGCAGGCCGCCCGGTCGCGCGGTCAACCGGATCGGTTCGGCCGCGCCGCCCGTGGGGTGCCAGGTGGCACCGAGCGAGCCGAACAGATGGAGCTTGAGCATGCCGCACTCCTGCGGAGCGACTCGACCGAGGAGCTGGCCTGCGGTCTCGGGGGGCGATTGTCGGAGTCGCCTGCGCCGCTGGTAACCCCTAGCTTGCGACTTGCAAAATGCCGAACGCCAGCGTCGTGCCGTGGCGCTGATGCCGAGCCCGGCCGGACTACGGTGCGGCTTGCCTCGCGAGGCCGCCCGCCCGCGCCAACAACAACTCCCGCTCGCGCGCATTGCGCGTCATGCCCGCCGCCCGCTCGAACTCGGCGCGCGCTTCGTCCGCGCGCCCGAGCTTGGCCAGCAGATCGCCGCGCACACTCGGCAGCCAGTGGTAGTGCGCCAGCGTCGCCTCTGACGTGAGCGCGTCAACAATTTCAAGCCCCGCCTCGGGACCGAACGCCATGCCCACCGCCACCGCGCGGTTCAACTCGACGACCGGTGACGGCGCCACCTGCGCCAGCGCGTCGTACAGCGCAACGATCTGCAACCAATCGGTGGCTGCGGCCGTGCGGGCGCGCGCGTGACAGGCGGCCAGCGCGGCCTGCAGCGCATAAGGCCCGCGGGCGCTGCCGAACGATTCCGATCGTTGCAGCGCGGCCAGGCCGCGGCGGATCAGCAGCGGGTCCCAGCGCGTGCGGTCCTGCTCGAGCAGCAGCACGGGCCGGCCTTGCCCATCGACCCGCGCATGCGTGCGCGACGCCTGTATTTCCATCAGCGCCACCAGGCCGTGCACCTCGGGTTCGGTCGGTGCCAGGCCGGCCAGCACGCGGCCCAGGCGCAGTGCTTCGTCGCACAGCGCCGGGCGCATCCAGTCGTCGCCCGCGGTGGCCGAATAGCCCTCGTTGAAGATCAGGTAGACGACCTCCAGCACCGAGGCCAGGCGCGGCACCAGCGCGTCGGCGCGCGGCACCTCGAACGGGACCTTGGCGGCGCTGAGGCTGCGCTTGGCGCGCACGATGCGCTGCGCGATGGTGGCCTCCGGCGTCAGGAAGGCGCGCGCGATCTCGGTGGTGGTCAGGCCGCCGAGCAGGCGCAGCGTCAGCGCCACCCGCGCCTCGGTCGACAGCACCGGATGGCAGGCGGTGAAGATCAGGCGCAGCAGGTCGTCGCCGATGTCGTCCTGCCGCGCGGCATCGAGCGCGTCGACGAAGTCGGGCACCACGTGCGACTGCAGCGCGTCCAGATCGGCACCGAACTCGACCTGCTTGCGCGCATGCAGCGCGTCCTGGCGCAGCCGGTCGAGCGCGCGGTTCTTCGCGGTGGTCATCAGCCAGGCGCCCGGGTTGTCCGGCACACCTGCGTCGGGCCAGTGTTCGAGCGCGGCCACCAGCGCGTCCTGCGCCAGTTCCTCGGCCAGGCCCACGTCGCGCACCAGGCGCGCCACGTGGGCGATGACCTTGGCCGACTCGATCCGCCAGACGGCCTCTATCGCCCGGTGCGACGCCGATGGGCTGGCCTGCACTTCAGGGTGCGGCAGTTGCGCTGGCGTCCATGTGCATCAGCTCCCAGATGTGGCCATCCAGGTCGTCGAAGCCGTGTGCGTACATGAAGCCGTGGTCTTGCGGCGCGCGCGGCGACTGGCCCCCGGCGGCCAGCGCCTTGGCCACCAGCGCGTCGACCCCGGCCCGGCTTTCGCACGAGATGCACACCAGCACCTCGGTGCTCTGCGTGGCGTCGCAAATGGCTTTGCTGGTGAAGGTCTGGAAGAACGGCTCCGCCAGCAGCATCGTGTAGATGTTGTCGCCAACGATCATGCAGGCGGCTTGCTCGTTGGTGAACTGCGGGTTGAACGCGAAGCCGAGTGACTTGAAGAACGTCATCGACCGCGAAAGGTCCTTGACGGGAAGGTTCACGAAAATCTGTTTGTGCATGATTTGCTCCGGTGCGTGTGGTGCGTGTGGTGCGTGTGGTGCGTGCGGCGGTGCTTGCGGTCAGCGGCTTTCGGCCAGCGTCTTGAGGTTGGCCAGCCCGTCCTCGAAATCCTTGCCGATGATTTTGTCCATGCTGAAGAACACCTGCATCAGCTTCGACAGGTAGGGCGACGGCCCGTGCATCGCCCAGGTGACCTGGGTCGAATCGCCCTCGGGAACCAGCGTGAACTCGGCCGTGTTGTGGGCCTCGAACGGCTTCACGAAGTCGAGCTTCATCGTGATGTTGGAAGGCCCCCAGGCCGACGACATGCGTCGTCCGCCCCCCGAGGGGATGCCGGAAAGTGGCAGAGCCACATTTCCTTGAGAGGGCGCTGCGGTGTCGATGATTTCCATGCTGCCCACGCCGACCTTGTCGCTTTGCCAGGCGTAGGCCGCGCCCTTGCCGCTGGCCGCGCCGCTGTAGTTTCCCTTGAGGGCGGGGTCCTTCTTCTCGAACGGATTCCAGGTGTTGAAGCTGCGCATGTCGTTGATCAGCGCGTACACCTTGTCGGGCTGCGCCTTGATGCGCGTGCTGCGTTCGATGCGAAAGCTGTCGGGCCGGGTCGCGACATAGATCAGCAGCAGGGCCAGCGCCGCCGCTGCGCCGAGCAGAATCGTTTTCAGCATGGTGTTTCCTTTTGTGCGGAAGTGCGGATGTGCGGATGTGCGGGTGACGTGCAGCGGTCGGTCGGGTGTCAGCCGGGCTGCTTGCGCGCGGCTTCCATGTCGCGGAAGCGCTGCAACGATTCGCTGGGCGCGAAGTCGTCCAGGTCGAACAATTGCCGCACCTCGATCTCGGCGTCGGCAAGCGGGCCGATCGGGTTCGGAAAGCGGCGCGCCCATTCCATCGCTTCTTCGCGGTTGCGCACCTGAATCAGCGTGTAGCCGGCCACCAGTTCCTTGGTCTCGGTGAAGGGGCCGTCGATCACGCTGCGCTGGCCTCCGCTGTAGCGAATGCGCCAGCCTTTCGAGCTCGGCTGAAGCCCGGCGCCGTCGAGCAGCACGCCGGCCTTGACCAGTTCCTCGTGGTAGGCCGCCATCTCGGCGAACAGGGCTTCGTCAGGCGCGTTGCCGGTGTCGGGTTCGGCCTCGGTGTCGGCGGTGGCCTTGACCAGAATGATGAATTTCATCGCAGTGTCTCCGTCAGGTTGAACAGCGGGCGGCGTGTGCGCGGTCCCTGATCACACGACGATCAACGGCAACGCGAATCGACAGCCGAACCGAGAAAATCCATCCCCTGCGGCCAGCCGGCCTGCAAGCCGGATGGCGGACGACGTATGCCGTCGGCCTGGGGGCTCAATCAAAGCACGGCCCGAGCTGGCGCACTTCCACCGTGCACCACGCCGCTGCCGGGCATTCGGCGGCGATGGCGACGGCCTCATCCAGCGTGGCGCAGTCGAGCAGAAAAAAACCGCCGACCATTTCCTTGGCCTCGGCAAACGGGCCGTCAATGCGGCTCAGCGTGCCGCCCCGCACCTGCACGCGTGCGCCGCTGGCCTGCGACATCAGCGACTGACTGGCCTGCAGCACGCCGCGCGCCTTCAGCGCGGTGCCGAAGTCGAGCATGCCTTGATAGGCGGCCTGCCCGGCTTCGGGTGTGCGCTGGGCGCGTTGGTCGGTGGGCTCGACAATGAGCAGCATGTAGGGCATGACGGCCTCCGGGGCGATGGGTTCGCGTCATTCTGCCGCAGCCCATGCGCGGCTCAGGCGGCCGTCAGCAGTGCGATGTAGGCGTCGGCTCGGCGCTCGGCAAAAAAGTCGAGCGCCAGCATCAGGCCGGCCTGCAGGGCCAGGCCGGCACCGGCACCGCGCGCCGCC
>JANNEI010000438.1:0-1635 GCA_031378565.1 Burkholderiales bacterium | reverse complement strand
CGCCTTCGACCACGGTTTTCTCGATTTCCAGCAGCGTCAGGATGGCCTGCTCGATTTCGTCTTCGCCGACCAGCAGCATGTCGTTCACGCGCTCGCGGATCAGTGGCAGCGTCAGCACGCCGGGGTGCTTGACGCCGATGCCGTCGGCGATGGTGGCCAACGCGCATTCTCGCTGCCCGCCGTGCACCGCGTTCCATACGTTCGGGAAGCGCTCGGTCTGCACGCCGATGATGTCGATGCCCGGTTTCAGCGCGCGCGCCGCGGTGGCCACGCCGCTGATCAAGCCACCGCCGCCGACTGCAATCACCAGGGTGTCGATGCTCGGCTGCTGACGCAACATTTCGATGCCGATGGTGCCCTGCCCGGCGGCCACGGCCAGGTCGTCGTAGGGGTGCACCATGGTCAGCCCGCGCTGCGCGGCGAGCGCCACGCCGTGAGCCCGCGCGTCGTCGAAGGTGTCGCCTTCCAGCACCACGGTGGCACCGAAGCGGCGCGTGCTTTCCACCTTCACCGTCGAGGCGAAACGCGGCATCACGATGGTGGCCGGAATGCCGAGTCGTTCGGCGTGATAGGCCACGCCCTGCGCATGGTTGCCGGCCGAAACCGCCAGCACGCCGCGTGCACATTCGTCGGCACTCAGCTGCGCGAGTTTGTTGAGCGCACCGCGCTCCTTGAATGACGAGGTGAACTGCAGGTTCTCGAACTTGAGGAACACCTCGCAGCCGACGATCGACGACAGCGTGCGCGACGAAAGGCACGGCGTTTCCAGCACGTGGCCGTGAATGCGCTGCGCCGCCGCTTCGATGTCGGAAAGGCTGAAGTTGGGCACGGTGGCAGCGGAGGTCATGGTGCAGTGGTGGGGTGGGTGCTGTCGTCGAAGCTGCGGGCCGCATCCAGCATTCGAAGCGCGGCCTGCACGATGCTCAGCGCATTCACTTCGAAGTGCTCGCGCAGCGCCGCCCGCGTGTCGCTGCGCCCGAAGCCGTCGGTGCCCAGCGTCAGGTAGCGGCGACCCGCCGGCACGAAAGCGCGAATCTGCTCGGCCACGGCGCGCACGTAATCGGTGGCCGCCACGATCGGGCCTTGCGTGGGTGCGAGTTGCTGCGTGACGTAGGCATCAACAGCGCCAGCTTCACCGTGCCGCCAGCGCGTCTCGCACGCAACGCCGTCGCGCGCCAGTTCGCTGAAGCTGGTGACGCTCCACACGTCGGCAGCAATGCCGTGCTGCGCCTCCAGGATGACTGCCGCCTTGATCGCTTCACCCAAGATGGCACCGGCACCGAGCAACTGAACGCGCTCGGTCGCCGCCAACGTCGACGCCTTGAAGCGGTACATGCCGCGGATCACGCCGGCATGCGCTTCGGCCGGCAACGAGGGCTGCGCCACGTTCTCGTTCATCGCGGTGACGTCGTAGAAAACGTCGCGCTGCTGCTCCAGCATTTCGCGCATGCCGAAGTCGACGATCACCGCCAGCTCGCCGGCAAACGCCGGGTCGTAGGCCTTGCAGTTGGGCACGGTGGACGCCACCAGATGGCTGCTGCCGTCCTGGTGTTGCAGGCCCTCGCCGCCCAGCGTGGTGCGGCCGGCCGTGGCACCGATCAGGAAGCCGCGCGCCCGCTGGTCGGCAGCGGCCCA
>JANNEI010000428.1:0-2810 GCA_031378565.1 Burkholderiales bacterium | reverse complement strand
CCTGGGTGATGCGCTGAACCACATCGGGCGCGACGCGATCGTCTGCCTGCGCGAGCCCTGCCTCGGGCCGGTGTTCGGACTGAAGGGCGGTGCAGCCGGCGGCGGCATGGCGCAAGTGGTGCCGATGGAAGACATCAACCTGCATTTCACCGGCGACTTCTCGGCCATCGCGCTGGCCCACAACCTGCTCGCCGCGCTGATCGACAACCACATCCACCACGGCAACGCGCTCGGCTTCGACGTGCGGCGCATCACCTGGAAGCGGGTGATGGACATGAACGACCGGTCGCTTCGCGACATCACCGTCGGACTGGGCGGTCCCGCCAATGGCTACCCGCGCGAAGACGGCTTCGACATCGTCGTCGCCTCCGAAGTGATGGCGATCTTCTGCCTGGCCACCAGCCTGGCCGACCTGAAGCAGCGGCTGGCGCGCATCGTCGTCGGCCGCACCGCCGAGCAAAAGCCGATCCACGCCAGCGACCTGCAGGCACACGGCGCGATGGCCGCGCTGCTGAAGGACGCGCTGGCACCCAACATCGTGCAGACGCTGGAGAACAACCTCGCCTTCATCCACGGCGGGCCGTTCGCCAACATCGCGCACGGCTGCAACTCGGTGCTGGCCACGGCCGCCGCGTTGAAGCTGGCCGACTACGTGGTCACCGAGGCCGGCTTCGGGGCCGACCTGGGGGCCGAGAAGTTCATCGACATCAAGTGCCGCAAGTCCGGCCTGCGCCCATCGGCGGTGGTCATCGTGGCGACGGTGCGCGCGCTCAAGTACCACGGCGGCGTCGAGGTGAAGGACGCCGCTGTCGAGAACCTCGATGCGCTGCAAAACGGCTTGATCAACCTGGAGCGCCACATCCACAACGTGCGCGAGAACTTCGGCCTGCCGTGTGTGGTCGCGATCAACCACCGCACCGAGGACACAGCGGCCGAGATCGAACTGCTGCGGCGCAGCGTGTCGGCGCACGGCGTGCAGGTGGTGCTGGCGCGGCACTGGGCCGAGGGCGGTGCGGGCGCGGCCGACCTGGCCCGCGCGGTGGTCGAGTTGTGCGAACAGCCGAGCACGCTGCGCTTCGTGTACCACGACGCCGATTCGCTGTGGCAAAAGGTGAAGACCATCGCCACCACGATTTACGGTGCCAGCGAGATCACCGCCGACACCAGGATTCGCGCGCAGATCGCCGCGTTGCAGGCGCAGGGCTACGGCCACTACCCGGTGTGCATCGCCAAGACGCAGTACTCGTTCTCGACCGACCCCCAACTGCGCGGCGCGCCCAGCCACCATTCGTTGAACATCCGCGAGGTCAGGCTGGCGTCGGGTGCCGAGTTCGTGGTGATGGTCTGCGGCGACGTGATGACGATGCCCGGCCTGCCGAAAACACCTGCGGCACACGCGATCGACGTCGACGCCAGCGGACGCATCAGCGGGCTGTTTTGACAGGCTCGACCGTGGCCGTACCCACGCTGTAATCGAAGGCCTTGTCAACTGGCGGGTGCACACGGCGGCCCGCAGAATTTGGCGAATGGCCAAAAGACTGATCACCGCCGCTTGGACAAAGTCCTTCAACCGCAGCCTGGCCGCGCTGACGCGCAGCAACTTGCGCGCGGGCAGCCGCGCTGTCAGCAGTGCCGTCAGCCGCGCCCTCAAGCCGACCATCGACAAGCGCAAGGCACCGCCCGGCGCAGGTGAATGGATTGCCGGCGTGGCGATGGGGCCGGCCGGGGCGCGCCGCTTCCGCCTGTACCGGCCACCCGATGTCGCCTTCGGCGAACGGCTGCCGCTGCTGGTGATGCTGCACGGCTGCGGGCAGGACGCAAAGAGCTTCGCGACGAGCACGCGCATGAACCGCATCGCGGCGCGCGAGCGCTTTCTCGTGCTCTACCCCGAGCAGGATCGCCTGGCCAATGCGCAGGGCTGCTGGAACTGGTTCGACACCGCATCGGGCCGCGCCCACGGCGAAGCGGCGCTGATCATGTCGGCCATCGACCAGGTCTGCCTGCTGCACCCTGCCGACCGTGCGCGTGTCGCCGTGGCGGGGCTGTCGGCCGGTGCCAGCATGGCAGCGCTGCTGGTCACCCGCCACGCCGAACGCTTCAAGGCGGTGGTGATGCATTCGGGCATTCCGCCGGGAACCGCGCATTCCACGCTGTCGGCGCTGGGCGCGATGCACGGCCGTCGCGCCACCCGTCCGCTGGCCGCCACGCCGGTGACGATGGCCGCGTCATGGCCGCCGTTGATGGTGATCCACGGCGGCGTCGATCAGGTGGTGTCGGCCAGCAACGGGCAGGCAGCGGTGCAGGTGTGGGCGGATGCGGCCGGCGCACGTGCTGGATCGGCCAGAAGCGTGCAGCGCGGCAAGCGTTACCCGATGACGGTGACCGACTTCAAGCGCCGCGGCAGCACGGTGGCCAGCCTGGTCGAAGTGGCGCGGCTCGGCCACGCCTGGAGCGGCGGCGCGGCAAAACAGCCGTTCAGCGACGCGCAGGGGCCCGACGCTTCGCGCATGGTGTGGTCGTTCGCGGCGAAGCAGTTTCGCGCCTGACGCCGTGCGTCAAGTCCCCGTCACGTCCCCATCCCTTTGTTCGGGTTGATCAGGTATTTGGTGCCGGTGGCGCGTTGGCCGTAGACGGCAATTGCATCCGGCTGCAGCGCCTCGGCCAGCGAGATTTCCTTCGAGTAACTGCTGGCGACGGTGGTCTTCTGTTCAGCGGCCACGCGCTCTTTCCGCGCTTGCGTGGCCGCAGCGCCGATGCGTTGCAGGAACGGAAACAGCAGCCAGCCGCCGATGCCCCAGGCCATGCCGAAG
>JANNEI010000426.1:0-4668 GCA_031378565.1 Burkholderiales bacterium | reverse complement strand
CCCAGCGCCTGCGCGCCGCACCTGCTGCGCCACACCGGCCCGGCCCTGGTGTTCGACGACTACCCGTCGCTGAAAGCGGCCACCGACGACGAGAGCCTGGACGTGACCGCCGACCACGTGCTGGTGCTGCGCAACGCCGGTCCGCAGGGCGGCCCCGGCATGCCCGAATGGGGCATGTTGCCGATCCCGATCAAGCTGGTGAAGCAGGGCGTCAAAGACATGCTGCGCATCAGCGACGCGCGCATGAGCGGCACAAGCTACGGCGCGTGCATCCTGCACGCCTCGCCCGAGGCCTACATCGGCGGGCCGCTGGCGCTGCTGCAGAACGGCGACCTGGTCAGCGTCGACGTGCCGGCGCGCAGCATCCACATGCAGGTCAGCGACACCGAGCTGGCGCGCCGCCGCGCCGCATGGACGCCGCCGCCCAAGCGCTACGAGCGCGGCTACGGCTGGATGTTCAGCCGCCACATCCTGCAGGCCGACCAGGGCTGCGATTTCGATTTTCTGGAAACCAGCTTCGGTGCGCCGGTGCGGGAGCCGGACATTTTTTGAGCTGCGCCAATGAACCCCGACACCCGACTCCAGCTGATGACGGTCAGCACCGCCACGCTGTGCACCGCCCTCTTCAAACGCGGCCTGCGCCAGCAGTTCATCCAGGACGTGCGACCGCTCAACCCCGCGCTGCCCAACATGGTGGGCCCGGCCTTCACGCTGCGCTACATCCCGGCGCGTGAAGACCTGAACACGCTGGCGGTGTTCCAGAACCGCGAGCATCCGCAGCGCAAGGCGGTCGAGACCTGCCCCGCAGGTGCGGTGCTGGTGATCGACAGCCGCAAGGACGCGCGCGCCGCGTCGGCCGGCGGCATTCTGGTGTCGCGCCTGATGAAGCGCGGCGCGGCCGGCGTGGTCACCGACGGCGGCTTTCGCGACAGCCCCGAGATCACGCGGCTGCCCTTCCCCGCCTACCACCAGCGCGCCAGCGCGCCGACCAACCTGACGCTGCACCAGGCGATCGACATCGACGTGCCGATCGGCTGCGGCGACGTGGCGGTGTTCCCGGGCGACGTGGTGGTGGGCGACGCCGAAGGCGTGGTCGTGATACCGGCGCACCTGGCCGACGAGGTGGCGCTTGATGCGCTCGAGATGACGGTGTTCGAAGACTTCGTGATCGAGAAGGTGATGCAGGGCCGCTCGATCCTCGGCCTGTACCCGCCGACCGATGAAGCCAGCCGCGTGGAGTTTGCGGCGTGGCGGGTCGAGCGGGGGCGGTGAGCTGTGCTTGAACTGCACAGAGAACCGTGTTGCTCCATCCCCCCCCTCGACGGGGGAAGGGGGATGGAGGTGAAATCTCGCCCGTCAACCAGTTTCTGTTCGGCGATTTCACCTCCTCCCCAACCCTCCCCCGTCGAGGGGGAAAGGAGCTTGACCAGGCTCACTCGGGCTTGATGCCCGCGGTCTTGATAACTCGCGTCCAGTGCGTGAGTTCGGACTGTACGAACTCGGTGTAGGCCTTCGCGCCCTGCGGGGGCACGACGAAGCCGACCGATTCCATGCGGGTGCGAATCGCCGGCGTTCCCATGATCCGCGCCATCTCGGCTTCGAGCTTGTCGACGATGGGTTGCGGCGTGCCGCGCGGGGCCGACAGGCCCGACCACGACAGCGCCTGGAAGCCGGGGAAGCCGCTTTCGGCGACGGTGGGCACGTCCGGGTAAAGCGGGTTGCGCTGCGCGCTCGACACTGCCAGCGCGCGCATCTTGCCGGCGCGCACATGCTGCAGCGCGGAGTCCTGGTTGATGAACATCAGCGGAATCTGGCCCCCCAGCAGGTCGGACAACATCGGCCCGCCGCCGCGGTACGGAATGCCGACCATGAACAGGCCCTTGCAGTCGGCAGTCTGGCGTTTGCTTTCATTCATGCACGCGCTGGCGGTCTGTTTCAGCAACTCCATCGCCATGTGGCCCGACGCAGCATGCGTGTAGCCGTAGCTGAGCTTGCCGGGGTTGGCCCTGCCGTAGCTCATCAGTTCCTGAAAGCTGTTGAACGGCGTGGACGGGTGAACCACCAGCACGTTCGGGCCGGAGTGGATTTGCGTGATGTGAATGAAGTCGCGCATCGAGTCGTACGGCAGCTTCGGGTCCAGCCCGTGCGCCACCGCGTTCTGCCCCACGCCGGTCATCACCAGCGTGTAGCCGTCGGGCGTGACCTTGGCAGCCTGTGCCGTGCCGGTGGTGCCGCCGGCACCGCCGCGGTTCTCGATGATGAAGGGCTGCTTGAAGGCCTTGGTCAATTCCTCGGCCACCATGCGACCCATCACGTCGCTGGTGCCGCCGGGCGGGAACGGGATGATGAACTTGACCGGCTTCGACGGCCAGGCATCCTGGGCCACGGCAGGCGCACCCACCAGCGCGAGCAGGCTCGCGGCGCACAGCAGGGATCGACGGATCATCGGGTGGTCTCCTCGTGTCTTCGGTTCAGGAACAGAGCGACGGGGTCCGGGCACGCCGCATTCAAGCCCTGCGCATCTTCGCCAGCACCTGCTGCGATCCGGCCGCCAAAAGGCGTGCGTCGGAGCTGACGGTGACGAAACGAAAACCCATCGCGACGCGCGCCAGTGCGCCTTCGGCGTTGCCGTTGTGAATGCCGGCCACCACCCCGTGCGCCTTGGCGCGCGCCAGGATGTGTTCGATCGCCTGCTGCACCGGCGGGTCCACGTCGTCGAAGACCGGCCGGCAACCCAGCGCCAGCGACAGGTCCGAAGGGCCGATGTAAACCGCGTCGAGGCCTTCGACCGACAGGATGTCGTCCAGGTTGTCGAGCGCCTGCGCCGTCTCGATCATGGCGAAGGTGACGATGGTGTCGTTGGCCGCGTCGGCGTAGTCGGCCCCGCCGTACAGCGCGGCCCGCACCGGGCCGAAGCTGCGCGTGCCGCGCGGTGCGTAGTGCGTGTACGCGACGAGTTTTTGCGCTTCCTCGCGGGTGCTGACCATCGGGCAGATCACGCCGTAGGCACCGGCGTCGAGCGCCTTCATCAGGATGCCGGGCTCCAGCCATGGCACGCGCACCACCGGCACCGTGGCCGTGCTCGAAATCGCTTGCAGCATCGGCAGCATCGCAGCGGCGTCGATCAGGCCGTGCTGCAGGTCGATGGTCAGCGTGTCCCAACCCTGGTGCGCCATCACCTCGGCGCTGAAGCTGTCGGGAATCGCGAGCCAGCCGTTGACGGCGGCATGGTCGTTGCGCCACAGGCTGCGCAGGCGGTTTTCTCTCATCGTGACGCTCCGGTTCGGGACAGCGGCTACTCGCGCCTCATTGTCAGTCATCGTACAACTATCCGATGCCAAGTCAAGGGCGAGGCCGCCCCTGCGCGCCCCCGCGGCCAGGTCGGCTCAGGCCACCACCGTGGCCCGGCGGCGGCGCTCGCGGCTGTTCGCGAGGTGGGTGCGCATGGCGGCGCGGGCGGCCTCGGCATCCTGGTTGGCAATGGCGTCGAAGATGCTTTCGTGTTCGCCGTTGACGCGCCGCAGATACTCGCGCCGCTCCTCGCTCATGGCGGTCCAGGTTTCGAGTCGCGAGCGCGGGATGATCATCGTGCCGAGGCTGGCCATCAACTCGGCAAAGTGGCTGTTCTGGGTGGCCCGGCACACCTCCAGGTGGAACTGGAAATCGGGGCCAACGGCATCGCGTCCCTTGCCGACGGCGGCCGTGAATGCATCGAGTGCGGTGCGCATGTCGCCCAGGTTTTGCGCGGTTCGCCGGCCGGCGGCCAGGCTCGCGGCTTCGGTTTCGACGCCGATGCGCAGTTCGAGCACGGCGATCACGTCGCGCAGCGTTGCGAACTGCTCGGGCGCGATGCGGAATGGCGCCGCGTCGCCCAGCCCGACCACGAAGCTGCCCACACCGTGGCGCGTGGCCACCAGGCCCGACGCCTGCAGCTTGGAAATGGCCTCGCGCACGACGGTGCGGCTGACGCCGAACTCACCCATGATCGCCGCCTCGGTGGGCAGTTTGTCGGCCGCCGCCAGCCGCCCGTCGCGGATGCGGTCGCCCAGCGCGTCGACCAGTTCGAGGGCCAGGCTGCGCGGCTTGCGGCGGGCGGTGAGGAGCGTGTCCATGCGGTCGGGTTTTCCCCTTCGGGTCGGTCTTGACAGTTCGAGTTCGATCCCTGACCATAGTTGTACGACAACTGATGACGTATGACAAGGCCTCTCGAATATTTGCGTCTCAAAAAAATTGTCGAAGGCTGTCTCCACCCCAACCATGCCGAGCGTTCCTCTTTCCACCATTCGCTTTCGCCGCTTGCTGCTCACCGGCGCGGCGGGCGGCCTGGGGCGCGAGCTGCGCCCGCGCCTGAAGGCTTGTTGCGACACGCTGCGGGTCAGCGACATCGCCGACCTCGGCCCGGCTGCCGATGGCGAAGAAGCGGTGATCGTCCGGCTCGAAGACAAGGCCGCCGTGCACGCGCTGCTGCAGGGCGTGGACGCGGTGGTGCACCTGGGGGGCGTGTCCACCGAGCAGGCATTCGAGCCTATCCTGCAGGCCAACATCGTCGGTGCCTACCACCTGTACGAGGCGGCGCGGCTGCAGGGCGTCAAGCGCATCGTGTTTGCCAGCTCGAACCACGTGACCGGCTTCTACCGCCAGGACGAAGTGATCGGCCCCGACGCCCGC
>JANNEI010000411.1:0-1841 GCA_031378565.1 Burkholderiales bacterium | reverse complement strand
CTCGCGCAACGCACGGTGCGACGGCGTTCAAACACGGTTTGGCCCATGGCGCATCCGGATGCCTTCGACCAGCGTGTCGGCCATCGCCGGGCAGGTCAGGGTGACTGAAATTCGCAATGCCTGCGGCCGGCCGTTCACGTCGAGCGCGGCCACGCCGGGCATCGCCTGCGGCGTGACGGCCACGCGCGCCGAGCAGCCGGCCAGCGGACTGCCCACGCCGTTCAACAGGTTGCCGGCGATGTCGCACAGGCCACCGGCACAGCCCGCGCCGGGCATCGTCAGGCCCTGGTAGTCGCTGACGCCGTCGAAGCGGTTGGCAGGGTTGTAGCGGTTCTCTCCCGCCTCGGGGCCTAGCGCATCGACCACGCTGGCGCAGCCGCTGCCGCCGGTAAAGGCACCGGTGGCGCTGGCGGCGTTGGCGTCCTGCGGATCGCAGTAGGTAAAGGGCATGGCGCGCACCTCGTTGAGCACCGCCTGGGCCGCGGCCAGCGCTTGTCGCGCGCGCATGGTCTCGGCCGATTGCGAGGCGAGCCGCGTGAACAGCACCGTCAGTGAACCGGCCACCGAGCCCAGCAACACGATCAGCACCAGCACGTCGATCAGCGTGAAGCCGCGGTGCCGCCGCATGCCGCGCGCGCTACAGGGTGAGCCCGGTTTCACGATTGACGGTCAGCGCCAGGCTGCCGATGGTGATGAGCTGATTCGCCGCCGGCACCGGTTGGCCGCGTGTGTTGAAGCGCACCAACGCAGAACCGCCCAGCGCAATGCCGGGCGGCAGGGCAATCACATACGCGGCCTGCCCGCCGGGGTCGGCAACCGGGGCCGCCGCCGCGCACGCACCGGCCGTGGTGTAGACCGCCGCGGCTTGCGCCGGGCCGAGCAGCACGCACACATCGCGCTGCTGCGTCACCGCCAGCTTGCGGCTGTAGCTGAGCATGCCGCGAAGCTGGTCTTGCACGCCGCGCTCCTGCAGCACCGAGCGGTCGGTGAGCCGCGGCAGCGCCACGGCGGCGAGCACGCCCATCACCAGCATGACGACGATCAGCTCGACCATCGTGAAGCCGTGCTGGATGCGCACCGCCATCATGCGAATCGACCGATCAGCAGCCGGTGGTCACCGACGCGCCGAGCGTCGGTGCCTCGCCCAGCGTGGCGGGTGCGACATAGGTGAACGAACAGTTGGCCGGGGTCGGGCCACCGGTGACCTGCACCTGCAGGCCGCCACCGGCGTTGGCCGTGGCGTAGCCGTCGGCGGCCAGCTGGGCGGCGGTCGGCGTGCCGGCGGCTTGCACCACACCGGCGGTGGCGATCACACCGGCCAGCGTGGCGGCCGGGTACAGCAAGGCGACCTGGACGCGGCCGTTCTCGGTGCACAGGCCACCGTTGCCGGCGGCGTTGATGTTGGGCGGGTTGGCACCGAAGCCGGTGTTGGATGCGCAGTTCGGCTGCACCTGGTTGTGACGCGCCATGGCCGTGCCGTGCACCAGCGCCATGGCCGACGCCGCTGCACCGCGCGCTGCGTTGAGCTTGGCGATGCGGCCGTCACGTTGCAGGTTGGTGAAGCGCGGCAGCGCCACGGCGGCAAGGATGCCGAGGATGATGATGACGACGATGAGTTCCACCATGGTGAAACCTTTTTGCTGACGACTCATGATGAGTGCTCCTGGGTGAATTGGGGACGGGAGACGGCTGAACCTTCGGGGGAAGCGGCGACACACAGCGCGACCCACCGGATGGGGGTTTGGAACTGTTCCGCTCATATCGGCTGGGTGCGCGTCGGACTTGAGTGGTGAGTGCGCGATGCCCTCACCCCAACCCTCTCCCAGAGGGAGAGGGAGTAA
>JANNEI010000405.1:0-13473 GCA_031378565.1 Burkholderiales bacterium | reverse complement strand
GCTCGATGGTCGGGTCGTCGCCGCGCAGCGTCACCACCCGCGTGTCGATGATGCCTTCACGCTCCACCGCGACCAGCACGGTCGCTTCGCGGAACGGCATGCGCACCTGCAGCTTCGCCGTCTCGCCGGGTTCATAGCGCTTCTTCTCGGGCAGCACGTCGATGCGGTCGTCGTTGTCCTGCACAAACCAGAGCTCGCCCTGTTTCGTGACCCACACGCCGGCGGCGGCCTGCACCGGGTTGCCGGCCGCGTCCCTGGCGCTGGCGATCAGCTCGACCTGGCCCGCGGTGGTCAGTTCGGCCTCGCACAGCAGCAGGCCACGGTCGTCGCTGCTGCCGCTGCACAACGCGCCCAGGTCCGTCACCTCGGTGCGGTTGTCGTAGGCATAGAAGCCGCCGACCATGCGCTTGCGCGTGCTGATGACCTGGCTGAGCCGGCCGCGCACTTCGATGCCCTGGCCCTTGATGGGCTTGCCCGAGGTGTCGAGCGCGAGCACGCTGAATTTCACCTGGCCGCGGCTGCTCGCCCACGACCCGGTCCTGACGCCCAGCACCACCGCGCTCGGCCACAGCGGGATCACGGCGGAGGCGGTCTGCACCTCGCCGTTCGGGTCGTTGAAGCTGACCTCGGCCGTCACCTCGCTCGGCCGCATGATCTTCGGCAGGTCGCGCAGCGTGAAGCTGGCGGCACCGCTCTTGTCGGTGGTCAGCGCCAGCTTGTCGGCAATGAGCTTGCCGTCGCGCGCACCCGCGTCCGCTTCGCTGTCTTCATAGCCACCGCTGCCCGGCACATTGGTCGGGTCGCGCGGCGGCTCGAACGAAAAATCGTCGTAGCCCGCAAAGGCTGTGGCCCGGCGCTTCAGCAGCGCCGACGCGCGTGCGCTGGCCTGCGCCATGGCACCACCCGAGAAGTAGTTGAGCTGAAACGCGATCGGCAATTCCTTTGGCGCGACCGCCACAGACTTCGGCCCGGTCACCCGTGCATCGACCAGCGGCAGGCGGAACTCCTCAACCCGAAAGTTGCCGCTGTTCCACTGGCTGCGACGCCGCTCGTCACCGCCGTCGCGTTCGAGCAGCACGTCGTAGACACCGAGCTTGGCGGCCGGCGGAATGTTCCAGCTCGACTGTGCGTTGCGCGTGCCGGTCCATGCCAGCGGTTGCACGAATTCCTGGCCGCTGCCCTGGTGCACGATCTTCATGCGCGTGGGCAGGTCGGCGGCGGTCAGGGTCGCGAGGCCAGCCGACGTTTCGAGCCGCACGAAGTGCTTCATCGACACCGTTTCACCGGCGCGCAGCAGCGTGCGGTCGAACACCGTCGAGGCGCGCACGTCGGCCTGTGCGCCCTGCCCCGTCGGCAAGTTGAAACGCCACGGCTCGATGCCCTTTTGCCAGCTGCTGAACACGAAGGCGGTGTCGACCACGCCTTTGGCATCGGCCTTCCTGGCACTGACGAACAGGCCCGGCTCGACGGGACAAATCTGCGCAGCCGCATCGATCGCCTGCGCCACTTTCGCCAGGCCTTGCGCGTCGGTGACGCCCGACCAGATCGGTTTGCCGCTGCAGTCGTTGACCACCACCTGCGCGCCCGCCACCGGCTTGCCGCGGTCGAGGGTGGTGACCCAGACCAGGCTGTTCTCGCGCCCGAGCTTGAAGTGCACGCCCAGGTTGGTGACCAGCACGCCGGTGCGCACGAACATCGGCGCGCGCTTGTCCAGCAGCGACTGGCCCAGGCGCAGCGACTCGATCTCGACCACGAAGTAGCCCGGCTCGCTCAGCGGGATGCCCACCACCTCGAACGGGCGCGGGTCGCCGCCCGTGAGTTGCGGCAGGTCGAGGCGCTTCGCAGCCGCGTCCTTGTTCAGCAGCGAAACCTCGCGCGTGGCGATGACGCGCTCGGTGCGCCGCTTGATCGGCTTGCCCCGGCTGTCGGTCGTGGTCTCGGTGGTGAACCACTCGGCCTCGGGCAGGCCGAGTTCGCTGGCACCGAGCCGGCTCTCGTCGTAGCGCTTGAGCTTTCGGTACCAGGCCAGGATGTCGGCATCGGTCTGGATGCGCTTGACCCGAACCTGGCCGCCCGTCGACGCCGTGCGCAAGTCGCCCTGCACATGGCGCAGCGTGACCGGCAGCAGTGGGTCGGCCAGCTCGATCACACCGAACGGCGCGGCAGCGAACTTGGCGATTGGCGGTGCATCACCGGTCGCCACCTTGAGCGGAAAGCTCGCGGCGTTGGCCAGCGTGCGGCCGGCGTTGTCTTTCAGGCCGCTCGGCATTTCGATGGTGAAGCTGGTGTTTTCGGGCAGCGGGACCGCGAAGACCAGCGCGCTGATCTCGGTGTTGGTGTCGTCCTTGTCGAAGACCGGTGCCAGCGCGTTGCCCGCAGACGGCTTCAGCCGAACCTGCGCCGCCAGATCGCGCGCCACCGGTGCCGAGAAGCGCAGCGACATCGGCCGGATCGGCAGACACGGCGCGTTGGCGCGCTCGCGCTCGCAGCTGAACTCGGCCGTGAACGCGGGGCGCACGGTGAAGCGAAAGCGCTGCTCGACGCTGGTCGCAATCGCCGGATTGGCGAGGGTGGCGATGCCCTTGCCCCAGACCAGCCGCAGCGCCGCGGCGTTGGGCAGCGGCCGCCCGCAGCCCAGCAGCAACGTGCGCTCGGCCTGCACCTTGTCGATGCGCCGCGCCTTCAGCACCTGCTCGCGCGCGTCGCCGCCGATGACCTGCACGCCGATGCGCTCGCCGATGCCTTCGACCTCGCACCAGGCGTGGGCCAGCACGCTGGCCGGCACGGCCGCGCCGTTCAGCCGCAGCATGAAGTACTGGTCTTCCTCGATCTGCGAGCCGTCGTACGGTTGCACCGAAACGACCGCCGGGCCGCCGGTGTTGAAGCTGAACTCGGTGGGGCCGGTCAGGGAGTCGTTGATCGGCTTCCAGTCGCTGCGCAGTTTCAACGTGCAGCGCGTGCCGGGCGGCAGCGGCTCGCGAAAGTCGTACAGCCAGACGCGGTCGTTGGCCCAGCGCCCCGATCCGGTGGGCACCGCACCCTGGCAACTCAGCGTGAGCGGGTCGGGCAGTCGCAGGTCGCCGAACGGCACCACGGCTTGCGAGAACTTCACCGTGACCTGGCGCACTTGCGCCACCTCACCCTGCGGGCCGACGCTGGTGATGGTGGCGGCCGTTGCGTGAGCGGCGAACCACGCCCACGCAGCTGCGACCAGAAACTTCACGACTGGTTGCATCCCACGCCCTCGATTCGCTCTGCCATGGACGGCGAGTCTAAGAGGACGAGAGGACGCGCGAGCTCAGCCCGGGCCGCGCTCCTCGGCCGCCAGCAGCTTGCGCTGCAACTCGACGTCGCGCAGGCGCGAGTCGATGACCGAGGCTTCGATGAAGTCAGCGTTGCCACCTCGCCGGGCCAGCCGCTGGCCGGCGCGCAGGCGGTCGAGCGCCCCGGTGATGTCACCCAGCGCCAGTCGTGACTCGGCGTCGGCGCGCAGCGAGCGCAAAGGCTGGCCCAGCGCACCCCAGACCTGGCCCAGCGCGGACCAGGCCTCGGCGTCGACGCGTTGCACGGCCACCCAGGTCTGCAAGGCATCGGCACTGCGGCGCAGCCCGGCCTCGTCCGGCTGCGGGCCCAGCGCGATGCGCGCGCTCATCAGCATCACCGGCCGCGAGGGCTCGCCGGCATAAGGTTTGAGCAGGTCCCTGGCACGCGCGATGTCGCCCCGATCCAGCATCGACTGCGCTTTCAGCAGCACCACGGCGCGCTCGGCACGCGGGTCGACGCGCGGGCCGGACTGCAGCAGCGTGAGTGCGCGCTGCAACGCGGTGTCGGCACGCGCCCAATCGCGCAGCAACGTGGACGCGAGCGCGCTCGAACAAGCGGCCCCCAGCTTGTCGCCGAGCGTGGCGGACTCGGCATCGCGGTTGCTGTCCAGCGCCTGCCAGCGCCGCAGCGCGTCGGCGCGCGGGTCCATCAGCACGCGGGCGCGCGACTGCGCGATGCTGTGCTCCAGCAGGCTCAGCGGCAGCACGGGCGAAGCGGTGCCCAGGCGGGCGCGCGCCTCGCCGATGCGCTCGGTGGTCAGCGGGTGGCTGCGCAGATAGGGGAAGCCGCCGCTGTCGTTGAAACGCGAGGACTGGTCGAGCTTTTCGAACATGGCCGCCATGCCGCCGGCACCGAAGCCGGCGCTGGTCATGACGGCGAAGCCGATGCGGTCGGCCTCGCGCTCCATGTCGCGGGAAAAATTGAGCTGGCCCTGCACCGCCACCGCCTGCCCGCCAGCGACGACGGCGTTGGCCGCATCGGCACTGCTGCTGCGGCTGGCCGCCAGCACGCCGAGGATCATGGCGGCCGCGCTGAGCAGCGACTGCCGCTTGCTGTTGGCGATGCTGCGCGCAATGTGGCGCTGGGTGACGTGCGACATCTCGTGCGCCAGCACCGACGCCAGCTCGTCGCGGGTGGCGGTCATCGCCATCAGGCCCAGGTGCACGCCCACATAGCCACCCGGCAGGGCAAAGGCATTGACGCTGCGGTCACGCACCAGGAACGGTTCCCACGCGAAGCGCTGGTCGATGTCGGCACCGATCTCGCCGCGCTGGCGGGCGGACGCCACCAGTGGCTGCCAGACCGACTGCAAATATTCGAGCAGCAGCGGGTCATCGAGGTAGTCGGGGTCGCGCCGGATCTCTCGCATGATCTGGTCGCCGAGCTTGCGTTCGGTGCCCAGGTTGAAATCGTCGGATGCGGTATCACCCAAAGCCGGCAGGGTGTTTTGTGCGAGGGCGAGCGGCGTGGCACCGCCCCACAGCAAGGCCGCGGCGCACAGCACGCTGGTCAGCCGTTGCGGGACGCCGCGTCGGAGGAAGGAGGGATTCAAGGAGGAGGCCTTCGGGCGAGCAAAGGCGTTGGTGTCGATGCGCGGGCCTTGGTTCAACAGGGCACCGCTGGCTATGATGCCACCCACCTTGTTGCCGCTTTGTTTCCAACCATGACCGCCGACCCCTTGACCCACTTCGACAGCACCGGCCAGGCCCACATGGTGGACGTGTCGGGCAAGGCCGAAACGCACCGCGTGGCGCGCGCCAGCGGTGTGATCCGGATGCAACCGGCCACGCTGGCGCTGATCGAGGGCGGCACCGCGAAAAAAGGCGACGTGATCGGCATCGCCCGAATCGCGGCCATCCAGGCAGCCAAGCGCTGCTCGGACCTGATTCCGCTGTGCCACCCGCTGCCCATCACACGCGTGACGGTCGACTTCAGCGTCGATGCCGCGAGCAGCAGCGTGACCTGCACCGCGCAGGTCGAAACGCTGGGCCGCACCGGCGTCGAAATGGAAGCGCTGACCGCCGTGCAGATCGGCCTGCTGACCGTCTATGACATGTGCAAGGCCGCCGACCGCGGCATGGTGATGGGCGACATTCGCGTGCTCGAAAAGCACGGCGGCAAGTCGGGCGATTGGGTCAGCCCGGGCTGGTAGCTGTCGGCCCCACACGATTCCGGAGCCTGGTCGCAAGGTCGACGGCCCAAGCCCCGAAAGCATCGATTGAGTCATCATTTGGTGCTATATTTGACGCGTGCTTCTGGAGCCATTGCATGCGCACCACCATCAACATCGACGAAGACCTGCTTGCAAAAGCCAGCAAGTTGGCGGGTCCGCTCGACCGGTCGGCCCTGGTTCGCGAGGGCCTCAAAGCGCTGATCGAGCGCGAAAGCGCCAAGCGGCTGGCCAAGCTGGGCGGCAGCCAGCCCGACCTGCAGATCGCACCGCGTCGTCGCTGAGGGAACTGGCCATTGATCCTTGTCGACACCTCGGTGTGGGTCGAACATTTGCGCGCGGGAGACGCCGCGTTGGCCGCTTTGCTCGAACGAGGTGCGGTCATCGGCCACCCGTTCGTCATCGGTGAAATCGCCTGCGGCAGCTTGAAGTCCCGAGCCGCGAGTCTCGAATTGCTGCAAGACCTTCCGATGGCCATGGTGGCCGAGTTCGACGAAGTTCTCGCATACATCGAGCGCTACAAGTTGCACGGCAAGGGCATCGGTTACGTTGATGTGCACCTGCTTGTTGCGACCGCGCTCACAAGCGGCGCCAGGTTGTGGACGCTTGACCGGCGGCTGCATACGGTGGCGCTTGAATTGGGCTGCGCGCAGACTGGGCCGGACACGCACTGAGCAGCGGGGTTCTGCGCCGATCGCCCGGCTTTACACAGACCTCGCAGATTTTCTGAAGTACACCACCTCACGCAGCTTGGTGAAGTGCGCATCGCAGGTCAGCAGATCAGCACCCTGCTCCAGTGCCGTCGCGTAGACGATGGCGTCGGCGGTGGCGAGCTTGTGTTGGCGGTGCAGGTCGGCTGCCAGCAGCGCGATGCGGGTGTCCAGCGACACCACGATGCATTTCTGTGTGTAGGCCAGCATCTGATCGGCGCGCTCGTCGCCCACTTCGCGTTGCAGCCACTTCGCAAGTTCAAGTTGCACGATGGTGGGCACGATGCACTCGGCGCGATCCGGAATTTCCTGGGCCAGCCTGCGACCCAGCGCGCTGCCGGTGAGCCACTCGATCCACACCGAGGTATCGACAACACGCATCAGCGCCCCGGATCAGTAGCGGTCGGCCCGGTCCCGCACACCGCGCGTCTTTGCGCCCTTGGCAATGCCTGCGAGTTGCGCCAGTTCCGGCACCGGCATCAGCAGCACGCCCTGGCCCTTGGGGATGAAAACGAATTCCTGTCCGGCTTGCCAACGCTGCTCATCGCGGACCGCCTTCGGGATGGAGATTTGAAACTTTTCAGACAGCGTGGCGGTCGAGTTCATGGCGCTACCTTTGATGCATCGATGTGGATCGGGTAAGAATATCGCACAGTCGCCCCGCCAACTCAGCGAAAGTCGCGGTAGTCCATCGATTCGTTCGACGGCACGCACTGGAACGGCGGTTCGGTGCCTTGCGCCAGCGGCTCGCCGCAAGGCTCGAAAAACGGCTTGGCGTCTTCGTTGCGGAACTCGACCAGTCGCGCCGCGATGAAGCGGGCGCGCGGCAGGTCGGCGGTGTCGGCCAGCGCACGTGCCCAGGTCATCATCAGGCGGGTGTCCAGCAGGTAGTGCGGTGCCACCCTGAACGAAGCCATCACCTCCGCCGGATTCGCCGTGGTGGTGACGGCAGCGTAGTCGGCGTGGTGGGCGAACAGCCAGCTCGCTTGCCCCTTGGCGATGCGCTCGGACAGCGGGGCGGCTGTGTCGGCCGGGCTGAAGATCGCCACCACCCGCATGTAGTCGAACAACGCCGCCACCGATCCGCCCAGCATCAGCAAGGCTGCCAGCACCAGCGGGCGCGTGCCGTGGCCATTTTGTGTTGGGCTGGCGGTGCCGACAGCGCCCGGCTGCCCTGACGGGCCACCCAGGCACAGCCCGAACGCGAACGCGGTGGGCAGCAGGAAGTAGGCGTACCACAGCGGGTACTCGAGCTGGCTGTGCACGACCATCATGAAAACCATCATGAAGGCGGCGCGGCGCATTGGCGTGTCTGCGGGTGCGTCACCATCGGTGCCGCTCGCTTTCCACGCCCGCCACAACGCAAATGCCAGCAACCCGAGCACCCCCAACGCCATTGGCAGGCCCAGCTCGACCGCGAACTGAAGTGGCAGGTTGTGCGTGTGGTCGAAGAAGGCGGTGGGCCGGTGCGGAAACGGGCTCAGCGACCAGGCGAAGTTGAACTCGCCGAAACCGACGCCCAGCCACGGGTGCTGCGCGATCAGCGCCAGCGTGTCGGACCAGATGGCGAAGCGAGAACTGGAGATGTCGCCGTCCTTGGTCAGCCGTGCAGCCGCGGCGAAGACCTGGTGGCTTTCCTGCGCCCATGCCGTCAAACCCAGCCAGCACAGCGCGTAGATCAGCGGGGCCAGCACCAGCATCACACGCACGGCGCGTGGCCGCCGGCCATCGAGCACCCCCCACAGGGCCAGCACCAGCACGCCGAGCGTGCCGGTGCGCGAGGCGCTCAGCACCAGGCCGAGCATGAACAGGCTGCCCAGCAGCGCTGCCACAGTGCGGCGCATGCGGCCCGCCTCCAGCAGCCAGACCACGGCCACGGCCGACCACAGCAGCAGGCTGCTGAGGTGGTTGGGCTGGCGCAGGTTGCCACTGGCGCGGCCTGCGATGCCGCTGGCGGCAATCCAGTTGCCATCGGCCCATTGCGGGGCAAACACCTGCACCATGCCGACGCCGGCACTCAGCACACCAGCGATGACCAGGGCGATGCAAAAAGCCTGAAAGGCCACCACGCCGCGGCCTGCGTCGGCCACCGACGCAGCCGTCCACAGCACCAGCGCCGCAACACCGATCAGGCCCACCGCCGACAACGCCAGCCCGCTCGGCAAACCGACCCACGCCCACGACCCGGCCGCTGCCACCGCCAGCACGCCGAGAGCCGCCAGCGCGGCCGCCAAGCCACCGCGTGGCCGAACGGCCGCCACCTTGCCCGAGGCCGCCAGCAACAGCACCAGCATCGCCCAGCCGACGAGGGCCGCCGCCTGGTTCAGGAACGTGGCCGAGGGCGGCAGGTTGAAGGCCAGCAGGGACGGGACGGCGACGGCAGCGCAGGCGGTTGCGGCCCAAAGCCGGTCCCGCGGATCAGCGCGGTCGGCCGATGCGGGCGAGGCGGGAAAATTTGGCATGGCCCGCATTGTCCATGCGGCACCAGGGCAGCCGTCTCGCGGCCACCGCCGACTTCGGCGGCGTCCGCTTTGACAGCGCCGAGGGATCACTGCAATTTGCCGAAACTTTCTTTCGTTGATGGGCTGACTGCCATGGAGACCACGACTCTCTCCAGCTGCGGCCAAATCGTCATTCCAAAACTTTGCGCGAGTCCCGGCAATGGCACGCGGGCACTTGCTTCGTGGTTGAAGAAGTGCCGCAAGGCATCCTGCTCAAGCCCGTGAGCACGTTCACGCCTTCGCGGCTGCAAGACGTCATGGGCTGCACTGCGTATTGCGGTTCAGCGTTGTCACAGGCCGACATCGACGCTGCCTTGCACGCCGACGTGGTGCGGCGCCACGGCTCGAAGCGACGCAGCAGCGTTGTTGCAATGGTCGCCCTTGACATCAACGTCCTGGTCTGCTGCCTGATGATGGACGATCCGAGCCAGGTGCCTGTAGCGAAGGCCCTGCTCGCGCACCGCGACGGCGTCTTTATTGCAAAGACCGTGCTGGTGGAACTGGAGTGGTTTTGCGCGCCGCTTGCAGTTGCCGCAGCCGACCATTCATCTGGCCCTGAGCAAGTTGTTGGGTCTGCCGAATCTCAGCGTCGAAAGCCCGGGCCAGGTCAGCCAGGCGCTCGATGGCTACGCACGCGGCCTCGACTTCGCAGACGCCCTGCACCTTTCTGCCAGCATGGCCGACGAAGGTCTGTTCACCTTCGATCAGTCATTTGCCAGCGTCGCAACCGCAGCCGGGCACAGCGTCCACGTGGCCGGCGCGTCGCCCACGCTTCCAGGCTGAAGCCCTGGACGCAGCGCACCCGCTTCATTCCCCTTCAGCAGCCGCGTCCGCTTCCGCCTCGGGCCACAGCGCAGGGAAGTAGAAACGCAGCGCGTGCAGCGGCAAGGCGAATCGAACCCTGCCTTGTGGGGTGTCCGACTTCAGCAGGCCGCGCCGGACCAGGGCCGACAGCGCCGAGACCGCCGTGCGGTCGCCCAGGCCCGTCATCGTCTTGAACTCGCCGCGCTCCAGTTCCCCTCCCGTTAAAAAGAGGTAGTGCAACGGCCGCAAGGCTTCGCGGCGCACGCCCGAGCGCAGCGTCTCTGCCTCGAAGGCCAGGCACGCCGCGATGCGGCGCTCCATGGCCGACAGGTCAAGCAACGCGGTCATGAAGCGCACCTGGTCCAGGCACACATCCAACACATAGTCGATCCAGTCCACCAGCGCCTGCTCGCTCAAGTTGCCTCGACCGTCCCAATCACCCCGGCGCGGCAGATCGGCTGCGGCCAGCAGCGCGTAATAGCGTTCGGTCGAGCGAGCGAAGCCGCGCAACGGCGACCACAGTCCGTTGGTATAGCCCAGTGCGTTCAACAGCGCATGCGTGTGCAGCCGCATCACACGGCCATTGCCGTCGATGAACGGGTGAATCCAGCCGAGGCGCTGGTGCGCGGCAGCCAGTGCGAGCAGCGACGCTTCGCCGCGCCGGACCTCGCCATAGAAACCGGCCCAGAGGTCGATGAAACCCGGCCCGCTGGCGTGGGCCGGTGCCACATGCTGGCCGACCTTCACGTCACGCACGCACGCGCAACTCGCCGGACACGATGACCTCACCCTCGGATGTCAGGAAATCGGTGGGCGGAAGACGCGCGAAAAGCTCGCGGTGCAGGGCCTGCACCGCATCAACACTGTAGAGCCAGCGGGCACCGGCGTCGCCCTGGCAGCGCTGCTCGATCGCGGCTTCGGCCTCGATGTGCGCCACCGCCAGGCGCTGCCGTGCCGCCAATGCGGTGTCGCTGGAAAAATTCTTTCGCAGCGCCTGCTCGATTTCATGCGGCCGCGTGTGCTGGCCCTCGATGCGATTGGTGTAGTACGAATTCATGCCGCGCAGCAAAGCCCGCAACTCGGTGGATACCGACTGACCGGCCAGTTGCGTCGCGGTGCGAGCCAGGTCGTGCGCTTTGGCCAGCAAAGGCCGCTGGCGCGCGGCGTCGGGCATCAGGGGCTCGAACTGGTGCGGGGAGGTGAACATGGTTCGCAATATTAATTGCCAACCCATCAATTACCGCAAGCTATTGATTGGAAGGAATTATTTCCAAAAGGTGCGAAGTTTCTTGCCACATTTTCCGCGGGCATCCTGGATCGACCTTTGGTATTGGACAACGCAGTCTCCATCCCTCGCCTCGGCCGAGAACGTGCTGAGGCGTGCTCAGAAAAACCCATCCAGCGGCAAATGTCCGACGACGCGCGCGCCGGGCATCGCAATAACCGACACCCAGCTCGTCTGGCGCGACAGCAGCGGCATGAAGCGCAGTTCGCTCGTCGGCTGGCCCGCGTCGGCCGCGATGCGCGCAAGCGACGCCGCCGACTGTGGGTAGCGCTTGGTCAGCGCGTCGACCGGACGCGCGGCGCGCCACGCAGCGTCGGACACGCCGGCGTAGTCGGCCCAACGCGCCGGCTGCACGGCCAGGTCGCGACCGGCCAGGCCCAACTCCACCGAGCGCATCAGCTCGTCCGGGTCGGTGGGTTTTAGCGCCGCGATCAGCGTGGGCCCGGTCCACGGCAGGCTGCGCAGTGGCACGGGCGCCTGGGCCAGCGACTCGGGTTCGATGTCGGCCGCGGTGACGACCTTGAAGCGGTCGATCTCGAACACCAGGTGCACCGGCCGGGCCAGCGCGATGGTGAACATGCCGTAGCCGAAAGCCGCCAGCTGCACCAACGCGATGAAGGACAGGTCGCGCACGAACTCGGGCCGCGGCTTGCCGGGGCTGGCCGCCACCGCGGTGAGCAGCGGGCCGAGCGCCACGTCCACCGCCACCAGCAGCGCGAACAGCGACAGCCCGCCCGAGATTGACGCGTACGGTGCCGGATACCAGACGAAGAACACGACCAGCGACGCCGCTGCGGCCACCGCGGCACTCAGCCCGAAGTGAATGCCTGCCGCACGCAGGCGGCGCTTCAAAGCCAGGTCGTTCATCGGATCGTCGTCGGCAGGCGGTTTTTAAGCCCGCGATTGTGCTGCAAGGGCGCGAGGGGACGTGCGGCAGCGCACGCAGCTCAGGGTTGGATCAGCAGCCCGCGCAGCTCCGGGTGTTCGCCCTGCGCCAGCTCGCGCAGCTCGTGCTGGGCGGCTTCATGCGGCTTGTCGCCGTGCAGCTGCCTCATCTGCCGCAGCGTCAGCCGCGCGCCGTCGATGTCGCCGCTCCAGGCTTGCGCCAGCGCATAGCGGTACAGGCTGGGCGAGTAGGCGAAGCGGTGTGCCACCTTGCGCATCCAGTCGACCTCCTGCGCGCTCATGCCGGGGTGCGGCGTGGACAGCGAGAAGCGATGAAACGCGGCGAGTTGGGTGAACTGCGTGGCCAGCAGCGGCGGCGGCTCGGTGACCATCGGCCGGCCGACGCGCGCCACCGTGAAACGCATCTCGCGGTAGGCCTCCTCGACACGCCAGTAGTCGACCGCCGCCCAGGCCGTCACGCCGAAGAACACCACCGCCGTGGCCCAGCCGGCAGCGGCTGGCATCGACAGGCCCGGCGCGCGGTTCGGACGCGACGCCTCGACCAGCCCGATGGCCACGCCGAACGGCACCAGGAAGTACAGGTAGTCGAGCGGGAACTCGACCATCGCATGCGCCAGCAGCAAGCCCACCAACAGCAGCCCGAACAGGCCTTGCGTGTTGCCAACCTCGCGCACCCGCCGCCACAGCCACAGTGCGCCAATCCCGATGATCAGCAGGCCCAGCGGCACGCCGTTCCACAACAGCAGGTCCAGCAGCAGGTTGTGGCCGTGCTCGACATAGCGCGACAGCGGGTGGTCGGCCGCCACCGCCACTTGGGCGACGCTGACCTGGTTCCAGCCGAAGCCGGTCCAGGGGCGCAGCCACACCGCGTCCCACAGCTGGCTCCAGATGACCGTGCGCGGGCCGGCCTGCATGCGATTGGCCACGCTGGCAGCCGCGGCCAAATTCACGGCGTCGATCACCCGCGGCCAGGCGACGAAGGCCAGCGTCCAGACACCCGCCAGCCCGGGCACGGCCCACGGGCTGGTGCGAACCGGCCAGCGACGCTGCCCCAGCCACAGCGCGGGCGCGGCCACGGCGAACATCAGCAGCGGCGTGCGCGACTGCGTCATCGCCAGTGACACGACCAGCAGCAGCGCCAGGGCGACCACCCATCGACGTGCCAAGCGGCGCTGCTCGAACAGAAACCACGTCCCCGCCAGCCCGAGGGCCAGCAGACTGGCCAACTGATTCGGTTGCCCGAGGTTGGCGAAAGGTGCATGGCCGGGCTTGAGGGCTGCGATGTGCAACACCAGCGGCCCGGCGTCAAGCTCGAAGCGTTGAACCCAGGCGATCGCGCAACTGAGCAGCGCAGCGGTCAACAGCGTCCACGCACTGCCGACCGGCAGCGCCGTACCGGTGGAATTCGCGGCATGCGCTGCGGCCACCACAGCGAGGGCGGTGGCCATCAAGTAGAGCGAGGCGATCCAGCCATCGCCGAAGAAGAAGATCGGCCCGTTGATCGTTTGCAGCACTGGCACGGCGGCCATCGCCAACAGGAACAGCGCTGACGCGGGCAGCGCGATGCCACGGCGTTGGCCCGCGCGCAGCGCGCCCAGCCACAGCGCCCCGAGGGCCAGCGCGGCCAGCAGCTCACTGTGCGCCGTCACCCAGGGCGGGTAGTGGTTGGACACCAGCCAGGCAGCGGCCATCAGCAGCGCGCTCACCAGAAGAGGCCAGGACATCATTGAAGTCGCATTGGGCGAAAAAATGGCTCGGGCGCAAAAAAGGCGG
>JANNEI010000404.1:0-2199 GCA_031378565.1 Burkholderiales bacterium | reverse complement strand
GATCGACTTCAAGCGCCGCGGCAGCACGGTGGCCAGCCTGGTCGAAGTGGCGCGGCTCGGCCACGCCTGGAGCGGCGGCGCGGCAAAACAGCCGTTCAGCGACGCGCAGGGGCCCGACGCTTCGCGCATGGTGTGGGCGTTCGCGGCGAAGCAGTTTCGGGCTTGATGCCCGGGCTCATGCGCCCATTCCCTTGTTGGGGTTGATCAGGTACTTGGTGCCGGTGGCGCGTTGCCCGTACACCGCAATCGCGTCCGGCTGCAGCGCCTCGGCCAGCGAGATTTCCTTCGAGTAACTGCTGGCGAATGTGGTCTTCAGTTCAGCGGCCACGCGCTCTTTCAGCGATTGCGTGGCCGCAGCGCCGATGCGTTGCAGGAACGGAAACAGCAGCCAGCCGCCGATGCCCCAGGCCATGCCGAAGTTGCGGTTGAACTCGGTCGGGCCGGTGTCCAGGCCACCGTAGACATAGACCTGCTTGTGCGTGGTCGAGCCGTAGCGGCTGTATTCCTTGGCGCTGCGGTTCAGCGCGGCTTCCATGCAGGTCAGGATCTGCCCGGCCAGCTTGCCGCCCCCGGTGGCGTCGAAGGCGACGGTGGCACCGGTGGCCACCAGCGCGTCGGTGAGGTCTTCCATGAAGCTGGCCGAGGAGGCGTCGCACACATGCGCCGCACCGATCGATCGCAGCAGCGCCGCCTGCTCGGGCTTGCGCACGATGTTGACCAGGCCGACCTTGTCTGCGATGCAAATCTTGTTGAGCATCTGGCCCAGGTTGGACGCCGCGGCGGTGTGCACCAGCGCGCTGTGGCCGTCGCGCCGCATCGTCTCGACCATGCCGAGCGCGGTCAGCGGGTTGACGAAGCACGAGGCACCTTCGGCCGGCGTGGTGCCCTCTGGCAGCAGCAGGCATTGGGCGGCCTTGACGCAGCGGAACTGGGTGTACATCGCGCCGCCGAGCACCGCCACGGTCTTGCCCAGCAGGGCTTGCGCGGCGGCGGACGATCCGGCATCGACGACCACCCCTGCACCCTCGTTGCCGACCGGCATCGACTGGTCGAGCCGGCCTGCCATGCCTTTCATGAGGCGCTCGGGAATGCGCGCGGTGACGACCGGATTGGCGGCCGTGCCGGACACGGTCGCGGTGGCCATGTCGGCCGCGCCGAACAGCAACCCGATGTCGGATGGATTGATCGGCGCGGCCTCGATCCGCACAACCACATCGTCCGGCGCGAGTTCGGCAATCGCCACGCTGACCAGTGAAAGTTCCAGCTCGCCGCTGGGTTTGACGAGCGAGCGGAGTTGCAGGCCGGTGTGATTGCGGTCGGTGTTCATTCGGGTCTCCGGAGTTCAGCCGGCATTCTGTCCGATCTCGAAGTTGGCCAGTGTCTCCAGCGCGCGCACCATCGCCGAATGGTCCCAGGCCTTGCCGCCGTGGGCCACACAGGAATTGAAGAGTTCCTGGGCGGTGGCGGTGTTGGGCAGCGAGACGCCCAGCGCGCGCGCGCTGCTCAGGGCCAGGTTCAAATCCTTCTGGTGCAGCTCGATGCGAAAGCCCGGGTCGAAGGTGCGCTTGACCATGCGCTCGCCGTGCACCTCCAGGATCTTCGACGCCGCGAAGCCGCCCATCAGCGCCAGTCGCACACGCGCCGGGTCGGCACCGGCCTTGGCGGCAAACAGCAGCGCCTCGGCCACCGCCTCGATGTTCAGCGCCACGATGATCTGGTTGGCCACCTTGGCCGTCTGCCCGTCGCCGTTGCCGCCCACCAGCGTGATGTTCTTGCCCATCAGCTCGAACAGCGGCTTCATCCTTTCGAACACCGCCTCTGGGCCGCCCACCATGATCGACAGCGTGGCGTTTTTCGCACCCACCTGGCCGCCGGACACCGGCGCGTCCAGGTAGTCGCAGCCGAGCGCGTTGATCTTCTGCGCGAACACCTTGGTCGCAATCGGCGAGATGCTGCTCATGTCGACGACGGTCTTGCCCGGCTTCAGACCGGCAGCCACGCCGTTCTCGGCGAACAGGGCAGCTTCGACATCGGGCGTGTCGGGCACCATCAGGAAGATCACCTCGGCGCGCTCGGCCACGCCGCGCGGGCTGGTGCACTGCGTGGCATTGCTGCTGGCGATCGACTCGGGCGTCTTGCCCCGCGTGAACACGAACATTTGGGGGCCGGCCTTGATCTGGTGGCCGGCCATCGGCGCGC
>JANNEI010000346.1:0-11149 GCA_031378565.1 Burkholderiales bacterium | reverse complement strand
CTTCGACGTGCTGGGCGACGTGGTGTGCGGCGGCTTTGCAGCGCCCTTGCAGCACGCCGATCGCGCGCTCATCGTCACCGCCAACGACTTCGACTCCATCTTCGCGATGAACCGCATCGTGCAGGCCATCGGTGCCAAGGCCAAGAACTACAACGTGCGCCTGGGCGGCGTGATCGCCAACCGCAGCAAGGACACCGACCAGATCGACAAGTACAACAACAAGATCGGCCTGAAGCTGGCAGCGCACTTTCCCGACCTGGACGTGATCCGCCGCAGTCGGCTGAAAAAATCGACGCTGTTCGAGATGGAGTATTCGCCCGAGCTGGAGGCGGTGCAGAAGGAATACATGCGGCTGGCCGCTTCGCTGTGGCTGGGCACCGAACCGCTGAATGCGGTGCCGATGAAAGACCGCGACATCTTCGACCTGCTGGGTTTCGACTGACGCGTTGCAGCAGAGCCAACCATGACATTGCCTTCCTATACCGAACGACGCGGCCAGATCGAAACCTATTTCGATCGCACCGCCGTGCAGGCCTGGGCGCGGCTGACCTCCGACGCCCCGGTGGGCCGCGTGCGCGCCAGCGTGCGCGCCGGCCGCGACCGCATGCGCAACACCCTGCTGTCGTGGTTGCCCGACGACTTGCGCGGGATGCGGCTGCTCGATGCCGGCTGCGGCACAGGCGCGCTGGCGGTCGAGGCCGCACACCGCGGCGCGGCCGTGCTGGCCATCGACCTGTCGCCCACCCTCGTGAACCTGGCCTGCGAGCGCCAGCCCGCAATCCACAACGGCGGCTCGATCGATTTCCGCTCGGGCGACATGCTCGACGCTGCGCTTGGCGACTTCGACTATGTGGTCGGCATGGACTCGGTCATTCACTACGAAACCGGCGATGCGGTGCGCGTACTGGCCGGCCTGGCCCAGCGCACCCGCCGCGCCATGCTGTTCACCTACGTGCCCAGCAGCCCCGCGCTCGAAGTTTTTCGCGCGGTCGGCAAGCTGTTCCCCAGAGGTGATCGCTCGCCCGCGGTGGTGCCGGTGCCTGAGCGCTGGCTGCACCGACGCATCGACGAAGACGCGCAAATGCAGGGCTGGTCGCGCGGCCGCACGCAGCGCATCTCCAGCGGCTTCTACACCTCGCAGGCGTTGGAGCTGGTCAAGCAATGAACCCAGCCAAGACCGTGGTCCGATTGAATGCGAGCCTGGCCAGCCAGTGGTCGCGTGTGGCCACCGGTTTCTTGCCGTTCGCCGATGTGGCGACCAAGGAGTTGCCGCTCGGCCGGCTGCTGCGCCTGTCGCTGTTCCAGGTGTCGGTGGGCATGGCGATGGTGCTGCTGACCGGCACGCTGAACCGGGTGATGATCGTCGAGCTGGGCGTGCCGGCATGGCTGGTTTCGCTGATGATCGCTTTGCCGCTGGTGTTTGCGCCGCTTCGCGCGCTGATCGGCTTTCGCTCCGACAACCACCGCTCCGCCCTCGGCTGGAAGCGGGTGCCCTACATCTGGATGGGCACGCTGCTGCAGTTCGGCGGCCTGGCGATCATGCCGTTCGCCCTGATCGTGCTGTCGGGTGACAGCCACGGCCACCCCATCTATGGCCAGATCGGCGCGGCGCTGGCTTTCCTCTTGGTGGGTGCCGGCCTGCACACGACGCAGACTGCCGGGCTCGCGCTGGCCACCGACATCGCTCCGCCCGAGGCGCGTCCGCGCGTGGTGGCGCTGCTTTACGTGATGCTGATGGTCGGCATGGTGATCAGCGCGCTCGGCTTCGGTGCCCTGCTGGCCGACTTCAAGCAAGTCAAGCTGATCCAGGTGATTCAGGGAGCGGCCGTCCTCACGATGGTGCTGAACATCATTGCGCTCTGGAAGCAGGAGGCGCGTGACCCGCAGCGTGGCGCGTCGTCCAGCAGCCCGCAGGCCGCGCCGTCGTTCAGGCAATCGTGGCGCAAGTTCATGCGCGGCGGTCGGGCCAGCCGCCTGCTGGTGGCCGTCGGCCTGGGCACCGCCGCCTTCAGCATGCAAGACGTGCTGCTGGAACCCTATGGCGGACAGATCATGAACATGGGCGTCGGTGCCACCACCACCTTGACCGCGCTGACCGCCAGCGGTGCGCTGGCGGCCTTCGTGCTTGCTTCGCGCTGGCTGCACCACGGCGGCGACGCCTACCGCCTGGCCGCCCTCGGCGTGCTGTCCGGCGTGGTCGCCTTCGTCTGCGTGATCTTTGCGGACCCGTTGCAGTCGGCGTTGATGTTTCGCATCGGCGCGGCGTTGATCGGCTTCGGCGGCGGCATGTTCTCGGTGGCCATGCTCACCGCCGCGATGGGCCTTGAAACGCACGGACAGAGCGGCCTGGCACTCGGTGCCTGGGGTGCGGTGCAGGCATCGGCTGCCGGCATTGCGATTGCGTTGGGCGGCGCGCTGCGCGATGCGGTGTCGGGCCTGGCATCGCAAGGTCTGCTCGGCCCGGCACTGACCAGCCCGTCGGTGGGCTACAGCTTCGTCTATCACCTCGAAATCGGTTTGCTGTTCGCGACGCTGATCGCAATCGGCCCTCTCGTCAAAGCAGCTCGACACGAGCCTCGAGCGCAGCCCACAGGAAGATTCGGTCTGGCCGAATTTCCAGGTTGAACATTCAAGTCAAAGGAGACCCCTCATGGGAACCGGAGCCATCACCCAGTACATCGACGTGGCGCAGATTGCGCTCTACGCCTTCTGGATATTTTTCGCCGGCTTGATCTACTACCTGCACCGGGAAGACAAACGCGAGGGTTACCCGCTGGAGTCGGATCGCTCGGCCCACATCACCGTTCAGGGCTGGCCGCCGGTGCCGAAGCCCAAGAGCTACCTGCTGCGCGACGGCCGCACCGTGATGTCGCCGAACTTCCGCGGATCGAACCAGCCGCTCGGTGGTGAACCGTCCCGCGGCCACCTCGGTTCGCCGCTCCAACCGATCGGCAATCCGATGCTGGCGGGTGTCGGCCCCGGCTCGTACTCTGATCGCGCCGACATCGCCGACACCACGGTCGACGGTGACGCGCGCATCGTGCCGCTGCGCGCTGCGCGAGACTTCGACGTGGCCGGCGCAGACCCCGATCCGCGCGGCCTGCCGGTGATCGGTGCCGACGGCCTCGTGGGCGGCACGGTGTGTGATCTCTGGATCGACCGTGCCGAAGTGCTGTTCCGCTATCTCGAGGTCGACGTGCCGATGCCGGCTGGCAGCCGCCGGGTGCTGCTGCCGATCAACTTCACGCGCATCACCAACCGTCAGGTCAAGGTCCGCTCCATCCTGGCGAGCCAGTTCGCGCAGGTGCCGGCCACTCGCAACCCCGAAACGGTGACCCTGCTCGAAGAAGACAAGATCATGGGCTACTACGGTGGCGGCACGCTTTACGCCACGCCCGAACGCCAGGAGCCGCTGCTGTGATTGCGCACGACCAGGCCCCCGAGCATGAATTCGAGGCGGCGCACGGCTTGCCGCAGGCGCTGCCGGCCAACGAACGCATGCTGTGGCAAGGCTCGCCCGATTGGCACCTGATGGCACGCGACGCGATGCATGTTCGCTTGCTGGCCATCTACTTCGGGGTGTTGCTGGCCTGGCGCGCCGCCACCGTGCTGTCGAACGGGGGCAGCGCGCTGGAGGCCGTGCAGGCCGTGCTGTGGCTGCTGCCGGTGGCCGTCCTCGCGTTGGCGGTGCTGGCCTTGATGGCGTGGCTGATCGCCCGCACCAGCGTCTACTCCATCACCGACAAGCGGGTCGTGATGCGCATTGGCGTGGTGCTGAGCATCACCTTCAACCTGCCCTACCCGAAGATCGAATCGGCCGGCTTGCGCAGCCGTGCCGACGGCAGCGGCGATGTGACGCTGCTGCTCGACGACGCTGATCGCATCGCCTATGTCCACCTGTGGCCCCATGCGCGGCCATGGCAAGTCAAACGCACGCAGCCGATGCTGCGCGCCCTGAAAGATGCACGCGGTGTGGCGGCCATTCTGTCGGCTGCACTGGCCGATTCGGCAGGCATGGCACGCACCCACCTTCCGGCCATGTCAGCCCCCGAACGCCAGCCCTCGGCAGGCACGCAGCGGCCACTGGCGGCCTGAGGCCATGAGCGAAACCACCCCCCTGACCGCAGGCTTTCCGCGCGCACCGTTGGTCGCGCTGGGCGGCCTGGTGATTGCGTCCGTGGTCGCGGTGGCGGCGGTGCGCCTGACCGGCATCGGTGTGGTGCAGGTGCCCGATGCGCCGGCCGTGACGGTGCGCGAGTTCCGCTTCGAAGACCGCCCAGACGGCAGCATCGTCGTGCTGGACTCCGCCGGCCAGAGTCTCATCGACACCGTGGCCCCCGGCACCAACGGCTTCTTGCGCGGCACCCTGCGCGGACTCGCCCGCGAGCGCAAGCGCCAGGGCGTCAGCCCCGACGTGCCGTTTCGAATGATCGGCCGCGCCGACGGCAAGCTGACCCTGGAAGACCCGGGCACCGGCCGGCGCGTCGACCTCGGCTCGTTCGGGCCGACCAACGCCGCCGTCTTCGCCCAGATCATGGCCACGCAGGCCGCAGGCCCGAAGACCAGCACGCAGCACATCAGCGCAGTAAATCAGCGCCTTGATCCAACGCAGCAGAAGGAAACACCATGAGCACGCTTGCACAGTCGCCGGTTGACCGGGTTGCCAACGAAGCCACCAACATCGCGCTGAAAGACACAGTGCTGACACCGCGCTTCTACACCACCGATTTCGCAGCGATGGACAAGATCGATGTCGACTCCATCCGCCCGCAGTGGGAGGCGTTGATGGCGGAGTTTCGACGCGACACCAACACCGATCACTTCCAGCGGCCGGCCAACATGATGGCCGACCAGTCCGATCTGCCGCCCGCGCTGTACCAGGAGTTCTCCGACTTCCTGATCAGCTCGATCACCTCGGAGTTCTCAGGCTGCGTGCTCTACGCCGAGATCAAGAAGCGGGTGCAGAACCCGGACATGAAAGAGCTGTTCGGCTACATGGCCCGCGACGAGTCGCGGCATGCCGGCTTCATCAACCAGTGGTTGAAGGACTTCGGCATCGGCGTCGACCTGGGCCTGCTGGCGCGCGCCAAGAAGTACACCTACTTCCGCCCCAAGTTCATCTTCTACGCCACCTACCTGTCCGAGAAGATCGGCTACGCCCGCTACATCGCGATCTATCGCCAGGTCGAGCGGCACCCCGAGCTGTGCTTCCACCCGATCTTCAAGTGGTTCGAACTGTGGTGCAACGACGAGTTTCGGCACGGTGAGGCGTTCGCGCTGTTGCTGCGCGCCAACCCGCACCTGCTGCGCGGCGTCAACAAGCTGTGGATTCGCTTTTTCGTCCTGGCCGTTTTCGCCACGATGTACGTGCGCGACCACCAGCGCCCTGAGATGCACAGCGCGATGGGGCTGGATGCGACCGAATACGACTTCAATGTGTTCCGCATCACGTCCGAAATCACCAAGCAGGTGTTCCCGTTGACGGTCAACCTCGACGATCCTCGCTTCCTGGCCTGCCTGGAAAAGCTGCGCCTGATTTCGGTGGCGACAACCGCAGCAAAGGAACGCGGCGGCTTGATCGGCGGTTTGAAACGGCTCGGCCTTGGCGTCTCGGCCGGCGTCACGTTCGTGCGTCTGTACTGTCTGCCGGCGCAACCCAACGCCCTGCCGCAGAACGTGCGGATGGCACCGATCTGGTAGGGCGGCGCAGCACCACGCACGCGCCGCACGGACGCCACGCACGCACGCCACGCACACGCCACGCACACGCCCACTCTCCCCTGCTCTGTGATGTCGCTGTACCTGCTGCCCATGGCCTACACGCTCTTCGTGTGGTGGCTCAGCACCGGCGTGATCCTGTACCTCAACGGGCTGCCGCGCTGGACCCACCGCTGGACGATGCTCGGCACCACAGTGTTGCTCGGTGTGGCCCTGATCGGGCTGGCGGTGACGCGGGACGATACGCGCATCAGCGGTGCGTACCTGGCCTTCACCTGCGCGGTCGGGGTCTGGGCCTGGCAGGAGGTGGCCTTCCTGCTCGGCTACGTGACCGGGCCGCGGCGCACGCCCTGCCCCGCCGGCTCGGTGGGCTGGCGACGTGCCGGCTACGCATTGCAGACGCTGCTGCACCACGAGTTCGCCTTGCTTGTGCTGGGCGCGGCCGTGGTCGCGCTGACCTGGGGCGGCTCCAACCCGACCGGGCTGTGGGCCTTCATCATCTTCTGGGTGATGCGGCAAAGCGCCAAGCTCAACCTGTTTCTCGGTGTGCGCAACCTCAGCGAAAATTTCCTGCCCACGCGCCTGAAGTACCTTCAGACCTATTTCCGGCGGGCACCGATGAACCTGCTGTTTCCGGTGTCGGTGGCCGTGTCGACCTGGCTTGCGTGTCTGCTGTGGCAGGGCGCGGCGGCCAGTGGCGTGAACCCGTTCGAGGCAACTGCGCTCGCGTTCTCGGGCACGCTGCTGAGCCTGGCCATCCTGGAACACTGGTTCATGGTGCTGCCACTGCCATCGCAGGCACTGTGGAGTTGGGGCCTTCGCTCGCGAACGGCTGAGCCACCGGCATAGAATCCGCTGCCGCGCTTCTTCTGCGCGGGCGAACTCCACCAGGTGCCGTCGCATCCAGCCATGCGTCAAGTCATGCATCAAGTCGCGCATCAAGTCGTGCATCAAGTCGTGCAGCACAAAGCTTCCGCATCCGCCGGGCACATGCTCGAAGGAAAACTCGCGTGAAGCCCTCCGCCAGCGACACGCCCGACCTCTCCGCACTGTCGGCCTGGGCACCCGAACTGGCGAAAACCTTCGTCTCGCTGTCCAGCGACATCGCGTTGGTGATCGACAGTGCCGGCGTGATTCGCAACGTCGCCCAAGGTGGCAGCGACCCGCTCGCGCCGGCCGCCTACGGCTGGATCGGCCGCGCCTGGATCGACACCGTCAGTGGCGACACCCGGCCGAAGATCGAAACCCTGCTGAATGAAGTGGTGACCACCGGCATTGCGCGGCGGCGCGAGGTCAACCACCCGCTGACCCCAGGCATCAGCATCCCGGTCGCCTACACCGCCATCCGGCTCGGTGCCGACGGCCCGGTGCTGGCCGTGGGTCGCGACATGCGCTCGATTGCCGCCATCCAGCAGCGATACGTCGACTCTCAGCAGGAAATCGAGCGCGGTTATTGGCAGACACGCCAGGCCGAGTCGCGCTACCAACTGCTGTTCCAGGTCGCCACCGATGCGGTGATCGTGGTCGATGCGCAAACCCTGCAGATCGTCGAAGCCAACAACGCGGCCGCTCGACTGTTCGACACCACCACCGAGTTGCTGCAAGGCCAGCATGCGGGCTTCGGATTCCAGCATTACTCGCGCGGGCCGGTGAACGAATTGCTGAACCGTGCGCGCAGCACCGGGCAGGTCGGCGAGATCAGGGCCCGCTTGCAGGGCACCAACACGACGGCCAGCGTGGCGGCAACGCCGTTCCGCACCGACGACGCGATGCGCTTGCTGGTTCGCGTGCGCGCACTCGACCCGGCCGCTGAGAGCAGTTCGCTCAACAAGACACTGGCCCGACTGGTCGACGATGCAAGCGACGGCGTCGTCGTCACCGACTCCAGCGGCCGCATCCTGGTGGCCAACCCTGCGTTTCTGGCGCTCGCCCACCTGGCAAGCGAGGCCGACGCCAAGGGCCGGCCGTTGATGGGCTGGCTGGGCCTGGCCGACCAGCCGCTGGCCACGCTGGTGCCTCAGGTGCGGCGCGACGGCATCGCGCGCCGCATCGAATCGTGGATCAAGCCGGCCAGCGCCAGTGCTGCGCGGGTCGAGGTGTCGGCTGTTTTGCTCACCGAGGGCGATCAGGAGTGCATCGGGTTCACGATCCACCCCGTCGCGCCAACCCCGATCGATGACCCGGCGTCTGGCGCGGCCTGGGCCTGCGCCCTGGGTGAAGGCATTGAGCAAATCGCGAGCCGGCTCGGCGTGTTGAGCATGCCGGCGATGGTGCGCGAGGCGACCGCGCTGGCCGAGCAGCATTTCGTGCAGGTCGCCTTGCGGCGCACCGACGGCGATGCCAAGGCTGCAGCCGGCCTGCTCGGCATGAGCCATGAAAGCCTGGTTCGCGTGCAACAGCGCGTGCAACAGCGCGGGCTTGCCGCAGGGGCGACCGGGCACTGCCGAGATGCCACCACGGACACGAAATAGTGCTTACCAGCCCAGCGTTCGGCCAGGCGGATCTCAGCAACTGCGACCGTGAGCTGATCCATCTCGCCGGGTCGGTGCAGCCGCATGGCCTGCTGCTGGCGCTGAGCGAGCCGGGGCTGCGCATCATCCAGGCCAGCGCCAATGTGCAGGCGTTGCTCGGTGTTCCGACCGACAGCCTGCTGAGCCAGGGCGCGATTGAACTCGGCGGCGACATCGCGGGCAGCATCCAGCATGTGTGCGCGCGCATCGCCGATCTGTCTGACCCCGTTCCCTTGCGTTGCCGCCTGCAGGTGCGCGGGCAGTCGCGCGAGTTCGAAGGCACGTTGCACCGCGTGCGCAGTGGCCCCGGTGGCAGCGCCCTGCTGGTCGAGATCGAGCCGGTGGACCCTGCCGACGCGTCGATCGAAACCGTCCACATCGGCAGCGTGCAGTTGCGCGAGATGCTCGGTGCGGCGGTGCAGCGTTTCAGTGCCGCCTCGACCATCGGCACGCTGGCCGACGGCGTGGTGCGCAGCTTCCGCGACATGTTCGGCTACGACCGGGTGATGGTCTACAAGTTCGACCCCGACGGCCACGGCAAGATCATCGCCGAGGCGCGCGACCCGCGCCTCGAATCGCTGCTGGGCCACCACTATCCGGCCTCCGACATCCCGCAGCGTGCGCGCGAGTTGTACCTGCGCAACCGCCTGCGCGTGCTGGTCGACGTGCACTACGCTCCGGCACCTCTGGTGCCCACGCAGTTGCCCGGCTCGGGAGAAGAACTCGACATGTCGATGTGCCACCTGCGCAGCATGTCGCCCCTGCATTTGCAGTACCTGAAGAACATGGGCGTGACGGCCACGCTGGTCGTCTCGCTGGTTCGCGAAGGCCGGCTTTGGGGGCTGATCGCCTGCCATCACTATTCGGCGCGCAACCTGCGCTTCGCGGTGCGCGCCGCGGCCGACCTGCTGGCCGAGGTGGTGTCGACGCGCATCGCTGCGATCGAACATTACGCGCATGCGCAGGTTGCCGTGCAGGTGCGCCGGCTTGAGCAGCGGCTGGTCGAAGCCACCTCCACCGAGGGCGATTGGCGGATTGCGCTGTTCCGCAACCCGCGCACGGTGTTGCAGCCGCTCGAAGCCACCGGCGCTGCGCTGTTCCATCAAGGCGAGTTGCTGACCGCCGGCGAAACGCCCTCGACTGCCGAGTTGCGGGTGTTGATGCAGTGGATCGAAACGCAGACCTTCGACGGCCTGTTCAGCCTCTCGTCGATCTCGCGCACCAACCCCTCGCTCGACTCGCTGACACCCACGGCCAGCGGCGTGCTCGCCGTCAAGCTGTCGGCCTCGAAGCCCGATTACCTGATGTGGTTCCGCAAAGAGCAACTGCTCACCGTCACCTGGGCCGGCGACCCGTCGAAGCCGGTGGTCGGCAACGACCCGCTCGAACTGTCGCCACGCCGATCGTTCGCAGCCTGGTCCGAGATCGTGCGCGGCACCGCGCTGCCCTGGTCGAGCAGCGAGCTTGCACTGGCACGCGCGTTCGGTGGCTCGCTGATCGACATCATTGTGCAGATCAACGCGGTGCGCCTGTTGATTGCCGAGCACCAGCTCGCGCAGATCCGTGCCACCGTGGGCAGCTCCAACGAACCGGTCGTGATCGCCGACGCAGCCGGCCGCGGGCTGTTCGCCAACGATGCGTTCGCCGCGCTGTTCTCGCCGCGCAAGAGCCTGTCGTCCAACCCGCCGTCCACCTCGGCCGGTGCGGTCCGCGTGGACGACCTGGCCAGCCTGTTCACCGAGCCGACACGGGTCGGCCAGATCTTTGCGTCACTGGCACAGGAACGGCAGCCGTGGCGCGGCGAACTCGCGCTGGTGCAGCACGACGGGCAGGCGCTGCCGGTCTCGTTGCGCGCCGAGGTGGTTCCGGCGCGCGATGGTTCCGTGCTCGGCTTCTTCATGATCCTGGTCGACCTCACCGACAACCAGCGCGGCGCGGCGGCGCGCCTTCACCTGGAGCAATCGCTGACGCAAGCGATCGACGAAGCGCCGGCCCGCGGCGAGATGCGCAGCGCAGGCGTCGGCGAACGCGGTGACTTGATGGGCGCGATCCTGGCCAACGCCAGCCTCGCGGCGATGGACATCGCGGACGGCAGCAGCGCACCGTCGGTGGCCCCGCTGATGGAAGAGCTGGAAGCCTCGACCCGGCGCGCCACCGCGTTGTACGAGCGGCTGCGCATCTTCGGTTCCTGAGTGCGGCGCGCTGCTCCGGCCCGCCGAACACTCAACTGCCTCAACCGCGTCAACCGCGTCAATTGCGGTAGCTCGGGTCGATGCGATCGACGATGCGTTGCAGCGCGTCGAAGGCGTTTTGCCCGGCACCGTATCTGGGGTCGAAGTTCAGCGAGTCGCGCACACAAGCCTCGAGCACCGGCTGCCCGATGGCGCGCGGCCGGCCCATCGAGAAGGTGGCGAGCTGCACCTCACAGGCCCGCGTCAGCAACCACATCAGGCCCAGGCACTGCGCCAGCGAATGGCCGATCGTGACCGGGCCGTGGTTGCGCAACAGCAGCACCGGTTTGCCGGCGGCGCTTTCAAGAATGCGCGCGCCTTCATCGGCGTGCACCGTGATGCCTTCGAAGTCGTGGTACGCCACCTTGCCGAACAACTGTGCCGCATAGAAGTTGCTGTAGCTCAGGCCGTCTTCGAGGCAGCACACCGCCATCGTCGCGGTGGTGTGCACATGCATCACGCAGTGCGCCTCGGGCAGCATCTCGTGGATCTTGCCGTGGAAGGTGAAGCCGGCCGGGTTGATGGGCCAGTCGCTGGGGCCGACGATGTTGCCGCGCACGTCCACCTTCACCAGATTGGAGGCACACACCTCGCTGTAGTGCAGCCCGAACGGGTTCAGCAGAAAGTGCGAATCCGCCCCCGGCACACGCATCGAGATGTGGTTGTAGATCAGCTCGCCCCAGCCGAGGT
>JANNEI010000307.1:0-15669 GCA_031378565.1 Burkholderiales bacterium | reverse complement strand
CACCGCGGTCAATCGAACGCCGGGGGCGTTCGGCGAGCCGTCAATCGGGGGTCAGGATGCCCAGGCTCATGGCACGCGCAATGGCGTGCGTGCGGGTGTTGGAATCGAGTTTGCGCAGGATGGCCTGGATGTGGTTCTTGATGGTCCAGGGGCTGCAGCTCAGCAGCTCGGCGATCTCGGAGTTGGTCTTGCCGTTCTTGATCAGGTTCAGGATTTCTTCCTGGCGCGGCGTGACCAGGCGGCCCGAGCGCTGGGTGTTGGTGCCGGCCGCCTCGCGCTCGGTGGCAAGCACCCGCAGGAAAGCGTTGTGCAGGTGCGGCACCAGCAGCTCGATCACATAGCCCAGCCGGCCGTCCAGTTCACCCGACACGCGCGAGAAAACATAGAACGCTTCGAACTTGCCGCGCGTACCCATGACGAGTTGCGCGGCCAGGTTCTTCAACTCGTTGTCGGTCACCAGCGCAAGCAGGTCGTCGTCGGCCGACTTGCCGCTGGCGAACGGACAGAAGATGACGGTGGAACGATGGCCCTCGGCGACCGCCAGCATGCGCGGCATCAGGCCGGTGAGCGGATCGGAGACGATGTCGAAATGCTCCTGGCGAAAGTAGCGGCTGGCACTGAAGCGATGCACCGCCATGCCTTGCCTCGAACCGTCTTCGATGCCGCAGATCAGGATTTCGTGCGGGATCAGGGCCTGCAGGGAACTCTGGCTCCAAACGAAGAACTGATGGCGACTGGAAACAAGGAAAGACGCCTCGACCGCGTCGGAAAACCGACTGCGATCTATGTCTTCCAGCCTGGGTGGGTGACTCACGTTGGAACTTCCTCGAAGGCACTCGTACAGCAAAGGCGAACCGCCCCGAGCGGCTGCTCTTTGGAGGCAGGCTGAAGGTACAGAGCTACGGTGACAGTTTGTTGATCGTCGCCACGAGATCACCAACTTTCATACGCTTCACCGTCCAGGCTCGCACCCGGCGCGCCACTGCGAACGTCGTACACGCCGTCTTGCGTTTCGCCTTCGGGCGGTGGCACCACGATCCAGGTGGTCGCGCTGTCGGTGATCGGGTCGGGCGGCACCCTGCGCAGGTAGCGTTTCTCGGCCAGCTCTTCCAGTGTTGCGGGGTAGCGTCCGCGGTCGGCCATGAACTTGTCGATCGCGTCGCGCATGGTGTGCAGGTCTTGCCGCAGCACGGCTTCGCGGCTGCGGTCCACGCTGTGGAAGTAGCGCGGCAAGGCCAGCGTGAGCAGGCTCGCGATGATGGCCATCACGACCATCAATTCCATCAGCGTGAAGCCTTTCGCACGCGCGCTCCCGCACCTCCGGCGGCGATCCGTCAAACAGCACGGCGTGCTGATTTTCGGCATCACCATTCCCGATACGGCCGGCCGCCGAGACCGACCTTCGGCGACAGCGAGTACACGTCGAAAACATCGCGCCCGGGCTGCGGGTGGTCGGGGTCGCTGTCGTGGCTGCGCAAGCCCCAGGTGGCCTCGGCGGGCAGGGCCGGATCGGCAGTCGGGTCGCGCGGCAGCCGCCGCAGGAAGTACAGCTTCTTGCCCTTGGCATTGCCGGCGTCGGGCACGCCTTCGGTCAGCAAGGCCAGGCTCGGCGGGTAGCCCGACTCGTCGGCGGCCTTGCTGATTCGGTTGGCGTCCGTCATGGCTTTGTAGGCGTCGATGGCTTCGCGAATCTGGCGCAGCGAGGTGCGCAGTTCCTGCTCCTGGCTGCGCTTGACCGCCAAGTCGGCGAACGTCATGGCACCGCCCGCCAGCAGCCCGAGGATCGCCACCGTGATCAACAACTCGATCAGCGTGAAGCCGCCCGGCTTGCGGCGGCTGCGCGGCCAGCGTGCGGTGCGCATCGAATCGTCAACCCTGGTCGACACGGCGGATGGCACCCACCGCTTTTGCGGGTGCCGGCGCGCCAGGTGTGGTGGCGGGTGCGGGTGTGGGCGCAGAGGCGGGCGGTGCGGCTTGCGGTGCCACCGCAGGCGGCTCGGGCTCGGGCTCGGGTTCGGGCTCGGTCGACCCGGCTGGCCGACGCGAAGCCGCACCCACCGGCGGCATGGCCATCCTGCCCTGGCCCTGCAGGCGCAACTGCGGTGCGCCCACGGTGGACTCGGTGCCGCCGGCATGCTCGGTCTGGTCGGGCGACCCCTTGGCGAGGTTGCGCACGACGCGCGGCGTGATCAGCAAAACGATCTCGGTCTTGCTGCGGTCGGCGCGCTCGCTGGAGAACAGACGGCCAAGCACCGGCAGGTCGATCAACCACGGCACGCCGACGGCACCGCGGCGGTCTTCGTCGCTGATCAACCCGGCAAGCACCTGGGTCTCGCCGTCCTTCAGCCGCAGCACCGTGCTCGCCAGGCGGGTGCCGATCTGGTACGTCAGCGTGCCGGTGCGGCTGCGCACTTCGCGCACGATGTTGCTGACCTCCAGGTTGACCTTGACGCCGACCTCGTTGTCGAGAAACACCGTCGGCTCGACATCCAGCTTGAGCCCCACGTCGAGGTAGCTGACCGACTCGGAGACACCGACGTTCGCGGTCGATGTGGTCGTGATCACCGGCACGCGGTCGCCGATCAGGATGCGCGCCTTGTCCCGGTTCTTGACCCGGATTCGGGGATTGGCGAGGATGTTGGTGTCACCGTTCTCGGCCCGCAGATTCACCGACGGGTTGTCGATGCCGACACTCGACGTGGAGATGTTGCGCAGCCGGTCCAGCGTGAGCTGGGTGGTGGTGAGCGTGTTGTTGACCACCGTCGTCGCACCGGTGGCGGTGGACACGACGGTGGCCGGGTTCGCCACGATGTTGAGCACGGTGAACTTGCCCGGCGGGTCGACGCCGATCTCGGTCAGCCGCGATCGCTTGACCTCGAGCACCTCGACATCCAGCACCACCTCGGGCTCGGCCAGGTCTTGCGCCGCAATCAGTTTCTCGGCCAGCACAATGGCGTTGGCGGTGTCGCGCATCGTCAGGCTGTTGAGCTTTTCGTCGGCGTACAGATCTTTCGTTTTCAGCACCGTTTTCAGCATCGTGAAAACTGTTTTCGCCTCGGCGTTGGCCAGGTAGAAGGTCTTGACGTTGAGTTCGAGGTAGTCCTTTTGCTTGGCCGGTGTGTTGGGGTAGATCAACACCGTGTTCTCGTTCAGCGTCTTGCGTTCGAGCTGGTTGGTCAGGGTCAGCACGCCGATCACGTCTTCGATGCTGATGTTGGCAATCGACAGCGTGACCTTGATGTCGGGCCTGACTTCGCGATCGAAGACGAAGTTGATGCCGGTGGTGCGCGACAGCGCGTCGAACACCGCCTTCAGGTTGGCGTCGCGAAAGTCCAGCGTCACCGGTTTGCGCAGGTTCGGCTTCAGCACCGGCTGGGCCGTGTCCAGCGCGCGGCCTGCCTTGTCGTCGAGCTGCTGCTTCAAGCCCAACGCGCGCACGTGCAACGGGTTCTCGGCCAGCACCTTGCGCAGCCTCTGGTCCGCCTCGTCCCGGCGGCCTTGCGTCATCAGCCCCTGCGCCTCGTCCACCCGTTGCTGCTGGCGGCGCAACGAATCGACCGCGTCCAGCCCCGACCGGGCGCGCATGTTGCCCGGGTCCAGCCCGATCACGCGCCGGTACAGCAACTCGGCGTCTGCCAGCTGGCCGGCACTGCGCTGCACGTCGGCCCTGGACAGCAAGACAGCGGCCTGCGTCTCGCGCTGGCGGATCACCAGCATGCGGTACTCGCTGTTGGACGGCTCCAGACGGATGCCCCGCTCGATCTCCGACAACCCCTCTTCCAGCTGGCCCTGCTGGATCATTTGCTGGCCATTGCGCACGAACTCCTTGCCGGGTGCGCACGCCGCCAGCCCGAGCACCACGGTGACGATCGCCAAAGTGCCTGCGAGGCTGCGCCGGATCATCGCCCGCCCCCCAATGCCAGAACCAGGGTCTCGTTGAGCGGCAGGTAGGTGAGGGTCATTTGCTTCTCGGTCATCTGGTCGATGCGGTAGGCCGCGTCGATGGTGTCGCCCGCCTTGACCGCAATCACGCGCTCACCCTTGGTGAAGAACGATGTGCGAACACCGTTGTCGGTCAGGCCGCCCATGTAGACGTAAGCGAACGGCGGTGCCACCGGCTTCGGCGGCGCGGCCGGTGGCTGGGCTGCCGCGGCCTTGGGCGCGGGCGGCTGCCACGAGACGATGTCGAACAGCGCGGGCCGGGGCGTCGTCGGTGCCGGCGAATCGGCGCTGTCGGACAGGGCCTGCAGTCGGGCGTCCAGCCGGTCGAGGCGCAGCCTGCCGGGCGGTGCCGCCGACAACGCCGCCGCGTCTTTCGCGGAGGCCGCACGCGCGGCATCAGCCACGCCGCCGGCCACGCGCTTCGGCACCACCGGCTGCACGACTTCGGTGTCGTCGGCCGAGGCGAGCGCCATCAGCCGTTCGGCGAGCAAGGCACTGCCCACCAGCACGATCAGGATCGCGATGCGTTTGCGCACGGGGCTCATGTCAGCCATGGCTCAGCCCGGCCGCGCCACGAACAGCACGAAGCGCAACTGCGCTTCCAGCAGCGCGGATTTTGGGTCGGCACGGCGCAGGTTCACCTCGTCGATCGCCAGCCCCGGCAGCTCACGCAGTGCCTCGCGGGTGAAGCGGCGCAGCGCGCGGTAGTCGGCCTTGACCGGCAGGATGATCGAGTAGCGAGACAACGGCTCGCCGGCCTCGCTGGCGAACTTGAACTCGGCCTGATCGAGCTGCACGCCCTGCCGCCGCGCAGCCGCGTTCAGGCGGACCAGCGACGCGGCGATGCCCTTCTCGCCAATGAACCGACGCTCGAACTCGGCCAGCTGTTGCTGCGGGGTGGACGGCACCGGCGCAGACGCCGCCACCCGGTCTGCCAGACGGCGCTCGAGCGCGGCGCTGGCGTCGCCGAGCCTGGCGGTGTCCGCAAGCATCGGGGTCGCGATTCCCCACCAGCCCGCGGCGCACGCAATCAGCAAGGCCATGCCCACCCAGCCGGGCAGCCCGATGGCCCGCCCCAGATGCCCGAGCTGCCAGCGCAGGCGCTTCACGGTCGCTGACGCCATGTCGCCACCAGCGTGAAGGACAGCACCGGCACACCATCGCGCGGCAGCGTGTTGTAGCCGAGCAGGTGCACCTGGCTCAGGGCCGGCTGCGCCGCCATGCGGTCGAGGTAGGCCAGCAGATCGGTCATCGACCGCGACTCGCCCGACAGGCGCACCGTGCGGTCGCGCGCATTCGGCGTCAGCGAGAGCACGCCGAGCCCGCGCGCATCGGCCGCCTGAACGGCATCGAACAGTTCGTCCCACGGCACGGTGAGCTGGTCGATGATGGCGTTGGCCCGACGCAGGTCGGCCAGCACCTGCGGACCGGCCGCCGTCACGGTGCGTCTCGGCGACAGGTCTCGCAGCCGTTCGATGAGTCGGTCGTGGCGACCCTGCGCTGCGTCGTGGCGCTGCTGGATGTCGGCCGAATGGTCGAAGAATGCAACGACCGCCAGCACCGCGAGGCCCAGCAAGACCCAGCCAGCCCAGCGCCAGCGCGAGCTCGGGCGCTGGCGGAAATCGAGCTGAAGCGGTGCTGCGCGCATCAGGCAGCCTCGCGATACGCGACGGGCGACGCGGCGACACCGGGCAGCTCGGAAAAGGTCCAGTTCAACGCCGACGGGTTGCGCGCCGGCGGCGGAGCCAGAGTCAGCGTCGATGTCGATGTCGATGTCAACGCAGCGCCCCATCGGCAGACATGCACCGGGCAGCGCGGCACCTCCATGCCGAGCGCAAACCACTCGCGGTCCAGCGCGCGCGCCAGGTCGATGCCAGGTGTGGGCAGCACTTTTACTTGCAGCGGCTGGGTCGGCGACATCAACAGCAGCGTGGTCCAGTGGACGTCGATGCAGACAAACCAGAACAGCCCCGAATCGAAGTGCCGGTGCGCCCGGTTGTAGGCGTGCATCAACGAGGGCTGCACCTGCACCAGCCTGAGCCTGCGCGCCTGCGCCAGTGCATGCAGGCGGTCGAGCAGCGCTGTGTCGAGTGCGCAGCCCAGCGCGGCGGCAGCGTAGCCGGCTGTGTGGTGGCGCACCGTCCAGTCGCGCGCAGCGTCGCCGTAGGCTTCGTTGAAGCAGTGCTCGGCAAACACTTGCCGCTGCGCCGGGCTGGCCAGCTCGTCGTTCCACGGCACGATCCGGTAGCGAACCGCGTCGCCCGCCACCACACAGGTCAGCCTGGTGCCGCGTTTCAGCGCGCGTTCGTCGAGCTCACGCTCGAACACCGACAGCATCGATTCGAGCTTTTGCACACCGCCCGGGCCACCCGCGGCCAGTGGTGACTCGCCGCTGCCGGACACAGGCGCTGCCGCGGACGTGACCAGGGACCGCGGCGCGTCGCCCAGGCGCAGCACCACGCTGTCAGGAAACCAGCGTGACACGGTTCACCTCCTCCAGCGTGGTGTGGCCGCCAAGGAACAGGTCGACCGCCGCGTCGCGCAGAAAGCGCGTGCCGTTGCGCCGCGCGGCTTCCTTGATTTGCCGCACCGGCGCGCGGGCCACGATCAGCTCACGCAGGGCGTCGTCGAGCGTCAGCAACTCACCCACGGCCTTGCGCCCCTTGTAGCCGGTGCCGCGGCACTTGCCGCAGCCGCGGCCCGCTTTCAGCACGCGCCCCTCGGCGCGCTGCGGGTCGATCAACGAGTCGCGCAGCGACTGCGGCGTGACGCTCACCGGTTCAGTGCAGTGAACACAACTCAGGCGCACCAGCCGCTGCGCCAGCACGCCGGTGAGCGCCGAGACGAAGCTGTACGGGTCGACATCCATGTGGGTGAAGCGCCCGATCACGTCGAACACGTTGTTGGCGTGCACGGTCGACAGCACCAGGTGCCCGGTCAGCGCCGCCTGAATGGCGATCTGCGCCGTCTCGGGGTCGCGGATTTCACCGACCATGATGCGGTCCGGGTCGTGCCGCAGGATCGAACGCAGGCCGCGCGCAAAGGTCAGCCCCTTCTTCTCGTTCACCGGGATCTGCAACACGCCGGGCAACTGGTATTCCACCGGGTCTTCGATGGTGATGATCTTGTCGTGGCCGTGGTTGATTTCGGAGATCGCGGCGTAGAGCGTCGTCGTCTTGCCGCTGCCGGTAGGCCCGGTGACCAGCAGCAGGCCGTACGGATCGCGCGCCATGCGGCGGAAGGCGACCAGCGTGGTCTCGTCGAAGCCGAGCACGTCGAGCCGCAGGCCCGATGCCTGGTCGGCCAGCGAGCGCTTGTCGAGCACGCGCACCACCGCGTCCTCACCGTGGATGCTGGGCATGATGGAGACGCGGAAGTCGATCTCGCGGCCGAGCGCGCGAACGCGAAAGCGGCCGTCCTGCGGCACCCGACGCTCGGCGATGTCGAGCTCCGACATCACCTTCAGGCGCGACAACACCTGCTCGGCCAGCTCACGGCCTTCGATCGCGCCGACCTGCGTCAGCGTGCCGTCGAGCCGGTACTTGATGACCAGCCCGCTGAGGTGCGACTCGACGTGGATGTCGCTGACGCCGCTCTTGAGCGCGTCGTACAAGGTTGAATGCACCAGCTTGACGACGACGCTGGTGCCTTCGCCGATCGATTTGATCGACAGGTCTTCGAGGTCGGTGCCGGCCGAAGCGCGGGTCTCGCCGGCGGGCAAGGCGGTGTCGATGGCACGCATCGAGTCTTCATGGCGCGACAGGAAGGCCGCGATGTCGGTGGCGTGAGCCAGTTGCAGCTGGTGCCCGGTGGCCAGCCGCTCGACACACCAGGCTTGCAACGCATCGTTGAACGGGTCGGACACCACGACGACGACAGTCGACTGGTCGCGGAACGCCAGGCAGCCCTGCCTCACCGCGTCGGCGTAGCCGATCAGGTCGAACGCCGGCGCCATCGCCAGCAGCGCCAGGCTGTCGGCCACCGGGTAATGCAGTGCGCGGCCCAGTGCGTGCAAAAGCAGCTCGGGGGCCAGTTCGAGTTCGTCTTCGAGCACCGCGGTCACGCTGCGCTGCTCTTGCTGCGCGCGATGGCGGGCCAGCCGAACGACGGTGGGCGTCAGCATCAGGGTCGAGGCCTCGTCCTGAACCTGCTGCTCGGCGACCAGGTTCACTGCAGGCTCCCGGCGAGCTCGAAGATGGGCGCGTACATGAGCAGCACCACGACCCCGATGACGATGCCGATCGCAATCATCAACAGCGGCTCGAACAAGCGGATGAACCACTCGATGGCCTGCGAAATATCTTCGTCGTGGAAGCTCGCCGTGCGCTCCAGCATCTCGCCCATCTGGCCGGTGCGTTCGGCCACGCGCAGCAGCCGCAGCGAGACGGCGGTGGTCAGTCCGTGCGATTCGAAGGCGGCGGAGATCGAGCGCCCTTCGACGATGTCGCGCCGCGCGCTGACCAGTGCGGGGTGCAGGCTGGCCGGCAACAGGCCGGTGACCATGTCGAGCGCGGTGACGATCGGAATCCCGGCCTGCTGCAACATGCCCAGGGCGCGGTAGAAACGCGCCAGCTGGTAGACGCGAACGTACTCTCCGATTCGCGGAATGCGCTGGACCAGCCGCGCCATCGCCACGCGCACCGCCGGGCGGCTCAGCGCGAAGGCCAGGGCTGCCAGCGCGAGCACACCGCCGGCCAGCAATTGCAGGCCGTGCGCATGCGCGAACTGGCCCCATTGCAGCAGCAGACGAGACATCAACGGGATGCGGTCGCCGAGGTCCTGAAACACTTGGCTGAAGCGCGGCACGACATACAGCAACAGGAAGGCAATCACCAGCGTGCCGACGCCGAGAATCATCGCGGGGTAGATCGACGCGCCGATCACGCGCTTGCGCATCTGGTCGGACTGCGAGCGGTACAGGATGAAGCGCTCGATCGCCTCGGTCAATGCGCCGGTCTGCTCGTTCGCCCGCACGCTGGCAACGTAGAGCGGCGGAAACACCGCTCGCTGAGCCTCCAGCGCGGCCGAGAAAGACAGGCCGACCCGCAGCTGTTCGTACAGGGCCGTGAGCACTTGCTTGGCGTCGGCGCGCGACTCCCGGTCGGCCAGCGTTTCGATGGCCTCGACCACCGACAGCCCGGACTTGAGCAGGATCAACAGGCTCTGGTTGAAGTGCAGCAGCGCAAACGCCGAGCGGCCGCCCGACCCGACACGCCAGCGCCCTGCCGCGGGCTTGACGCCCACCACCGCGTAGCCCTGCGACTCGGCTTGCCGACGCGCGTCGTTCAGGTCGACCGCCTCCAGCGTGATCGAGACGGAACGCATCCGGTGGACGGCCCTGACGGCGTACTGCATGCTCGGTGCGCTTCGGACAGCTCGGCTCACCAGCTGGTGACGTCGGCATCGAGCCCGTCACCACCGGGGCGGCCGTCGCGGCCGGTGGAACTGATGTCGAAGTCCCCGTGTTCGCCAGGCGACACGAAAACATACGGCCGGCCCCAGGGGTCCAGAGGCAGGTTCTTCTCCAGGTACGGGCCGGACCACTTGTTCACATTGGCCGGCTTGGTCAGCAGTGCTTCGAGGCCTTGCTCGGTGGTCGGGAAGCGGCCCACATCGAGTCGGTATTGCTGCAGGGCTTTCTCGAATCCGACGATCTGCGCCTTGGTGGTCTTGACTTCCGACTTGCCGATCTGGGAAAAATATTTGGGCCCGACATACGCCGCCAGCAGTCCGATGATGACCATGACGACCAGGAGTTCAAGCAGCGTGAATCCGCGGCGCTGGCGGCCAGAAGTCATGACAGATCGAGCCCGAAGCGTTGACAGCATTCGAGTGTGCGCAGTGAATATGACGTGCTGGTGAAGGCAGCTGCCGCGCCCTGCCCCAACGGCACATACCCGTCGGCCACGCGACCGCCGGCAACCCGCGGCAGAAGGCAGCCGCGCGCGCTACTTCATCTGCTCGGTCGAGCGCACCGGCGCGCCAAGCGCCGCGTTGTCCAGAACGTTGATGATCGACATCTGGCGCGCCAGCCGGGTCGTCGCCACAGGCGAACGGGGCGCTTGTGGGCGGCGCACGAGTGCGCCGAGCCGGGTGTGCAGGCGGTCGAAAATCTTCTGCGAGTCGAGCACGCGTTCAGCGTAGGCGCGACCGGCCACGCCCAGCCGGTGGCGTCGGTCGGCATCGCCCGCCAGTTCGGTGATCGACTGTGCGAAACCTGCGGCGCGCTCAGGCTCGGTGACGATCCCGTAGCCGACCACGATGGAGGCAATTTCGGTGCCCGGAATGGCCGCGGCGATCACCGGCCGCCCGCTGGCCAGCATGCCGACGAGCTTGGACGGCATCACCAGGTCCGCCGCACCACGCAACTGCGGCAGCAGGTGAATGTCGGCCATGTTCAACAGTGCGTTCAGCTCGGACACCGGTTGCAAATCCATGAAGTGGAAGTTGCCCAGCCCCTGCGCGGAGGCTTCAAGCGCGGGCCGCAGCTCACCGTTGCCACAAACGACGAACGCGACCCGGCCGTCGTCCTTCAGCAGCCTTGCCGTTTCCACCAGCACGTCGAGGCCCTGCTTGCGATTGATCGTGCCGGAGAACAGGCAAACGATCTGCGATGGCCCGATGCCCAGCGATTCGCGCAGCGACTGCGATTGCTCGGCTGGCCGCACGACCGACAGATCGACCCAGTTCGGGAGCATTTCGGTGTCTTGAAGCGGGATGCCCTTGGTCGCCAACTGACGAAGCATTCGGCTGGAGATCGTCGAGACCGCGTCGAAGCGGCGCATCAACACGCGTTCTGCGGCCAATGCGCAGCGGCGCAGCAGCGGCTGCTTCAGAAGGCCGAGTTCGAACGCGGCGTCGATCTCGAAGTCCTGAATGTGCAACCAGGCCTTTGCACCCGCCAGGCGGGCGGTCAACCATGCAGCAGGCGCGCAAAAAAGCGCCGGTGCCACCGCGAAAACCACGTTCGGACGCCAGAAAATCAGCCACAACAGCACCGGCAGGCTGGACACCGCAAAGCTGGCCAGATGCAGCAAGCGGGTCAGTCCGCCCAACCGCCTTGGAATCCAGATCGGGCAACGGTGGATCGTCAGGCCAGGCTTGGGCCGTTCGGTGCGGTAGGCGCTGCTGGAATGGCCGTCCTGCACTTTCCAGGTCGGGTAGTACGGAGGCGCGCAAACCACCGCCACCTCGTGCCCGCGGGCAACCAGACCGTCTGCCATTTCACCCGAGTACTTGCCGATCCCCGTCAACTCCGGCGCGAAATTCATGCTCACCAACACTATCTTCATGGGGGTCGCTGCTCCTGCATTGCAGCAGAAATGGTCGCGTATCGCTGTGACACCGGAAAGTCACATTGGCTAGTCCGAACGCACCGGAGCGCATGTCGCAGCGGCCGTCTGTTCGAGATACCTCCTGGCCAGCTGTGGGGCCTTGGCACACCTCGCAGCCGCCCGCTCGATTCGAGCTAGGGATTGCGGCCCGACCATCGCCAGCTCATCTTCGGGTATGTGCTGACCACCTGACGCAAAGCACTTCGCCCTGCCACCCCTCGGGAGATTCATCATGTATCGATCTGCGATTGGAGCGCTCGCCGTTGCGGCGGCTTTCGCGTACAGCCCGTCGTACGCCGTCGTGCTGATCAGCAATATGGCGCAGCCCACGCGCGATGCCACAAAGATCGATGCCAGTCTTTGGGCGGCGCAATCGTTCACGACAGACGCAGACGCCCACCGGCTCAATGGCATCGACATCCTGGCCGGCCGCCGGGCGGGCGATCCGGTGCAGTTCGCCGCCTTGTATTCCGACGGTGCGGGTGGCCCCGACACCTTGTTGAGCACGTTTTCGATTGCCATCGGTTCGGGTTCGCTGGCCGTGACCACCTTGCTGCCGGCAATGCAGTTGCTTCTGGCTCCTTCGACCGCCTATTGGCTCGTGATCGGAGCCTCCGGCGTGGGGTCGGTGGGGTGGGCCTATGCCGAAGGAAATGCCTACAGCGGAACGGGAAGCTTCGGTGCCTACGCGTACTCCGACAACCTCGGTGCCACCTGGAGCGCGTTCGGCATCGAGAACCCGTATCAGATGGCGGTGGACGTTGCTGCGGTGCCCGAGCCATCGGCCTGGGCGATGTTGGTGGTGGGTCTGCTGGCCGTGTCGTGCCGCAGATCGCGTCGGGGCTGCTGAAAGCCGCGATCGGGCATGACCACCCAGCCCCTGACCCCTGACGATCTTCACCGAATCACCGCACGCACGCTGGCGCACTACGACCAGAATGCCCAGGCGTACTGGGAGGGCACGCGCGATCACGACGTGAGCCAAAACATCGGTGCGCTGCTGCAATTCATCGAGGTGCCACCGCCGTTCGAGTTGCTGGATTTCGGCTGCGGGCCCGGGCGTGACCTGAAGACATTCAAGGCGCTCGGGCATCGCGCAACCGGCCTCGAAGGGTCACCGCAGGTGGCCGCCATCGCACGCGCCAACAGCGGCTGCGACGTGCTGGAGCAAAGCTTCCTCGAACTCGATTTGCCCGACGGTCACTTCGACGGCGTGTTCGCCAACGCGGTGCTGTTCCACGTGCCCGCTCAGGAACTGCCACGGGTGCTCAAGCAGTTGTACGCAGCGCTGAAACCGGGCGGCGTGCTGCTCAGCTCTAATCCCCGGGGCGACGGTCAGGAAGGCTGGAACGGCGAGCGCTACGGCAGCTTCCACACCTGGCCGGCATGGCGCGACCACATGAGCGCGGCCGGGTTCATCGCGCTGACTCACTACTACCGGCCGGCCGGCCTGCCGCGCGAGCAGCAGCCGTGGCTGGCCAGTGTGTGGCGAAAACCAGCGGACTGATGGCTTCGTTCAAGCCACATCTCGCCTGTGCGGGGAGTAGGATTTATTGCCGGTTCAGCCGGCGATCTTCAGGGGATCGACAAAGCCTCCTGAAGGCCACGCAACCCCGATGAGGAGACACCATGGCAACGTCGATGACCGATCAATCTCTGCAGAACAACCAGCAGTACGCCAGCGGACAGCCGCTGCACAAGCCAGCCTACCCCGGAAAGCAGCCGATCCAGCCCGCCAAGCGCGTGGCGGTGGTGGCCTGCATGGACGCAAGGCTGAACGTCGAGGACTTGCTGGGTCTGCAGACCGGGGACGCGCACATCATCCGCAATGCCGGTGGTGTGGTGACCGACGATGCGATCCGCAGCCTGATCATTTCGCACCACCTGCTCAACACCAACGAGATCGTGCTGATCCACCACACGCGCTGCGGCATGCTCGCCTTCACCGACGACTTGCTCAAGGCAGGCCTGGAGGGCGACCCCGCCGCCGAAACCCTGCTCGGCCAGGCGACCGGACGGGCCTTCATGAGTTGCAACAACTGCGCGTCGGCACCGTCCTCGTTTCATGCCTTCCGTGGCACCCTCGAGCCGCTCGACGGGCCGCGCGACGCGAAGCAAACCGAGCGGCTGTCATGGGACGTGCGACGGGGCATGTCGTCCATCCTGAATCACCCCTGGATACCGACCACGGGACCTGACGCGGTGACGGTGCGCGGATTCATCTACGACGTGGACACCGGCAAGCTCGAAGAGGTGAGTTTTCCGGGGCCGATGGGGTCGTTCGGTTGACGGGTTGAATGCGCACGCCCGCGGCGACCGCTCATGCCATGTAGCGGTCCCAGTAGCCCGCCGCCGGTTCCACCTGCTCGCAAATGTCGAGCGCCAAGCCGGCCGGGTCCACGCACTGGAAGCGGACTTGGCCCCAGGGTTCGCGGCGCACCGGGTAGGTGATGGTCACGCCCGCGTGGCGCAATTGCTGCTCGAACGCCGCCGCGTCGTCCACCTGCAGAGCCAAGATTGCACCATGGCCGCTGAATGGCTCGGGGCCTGGCGGAGCCGACGGATGGTCGGTGCCCATGAAGGCGATGCTGACCGGCACTTCATCCTCAACCGCCGCCGGGCGGTGCAGATAGGTAAACCAGCTTGAGTCGAAGCGCACCTCGAAGCCGAAGTGCCGCACATAGAAGTCGCGACAGGCCTCGCGCTGGCCAGTGACGACGATGGGATAGGTGTCGAGCATCTTCATGCGGCACTCCGGGTTGCGGAAGGTGGAACAAGTACATACTGCTTGTATGTTCATGGACTATAAATACCGACAACCTGTATGTCAAATGATCTCGATGCCCGGTCGCCGGCTGTCCGCCCTGTCCGCTCTGTCCGCACCCGCAAAGCCTCTCAGGCGGCGGCGTCACGCGCGAAGCTGATCGCCAGCGCGCGTCGGCTGTTCGAAGCCAAAGGTTACTCAGCGACCTCCACCGAGGAAGTGCTCCAGGCCACCGGCTTGACCCGCGGTGCGCTGTACCACCACTTCCGTGACAAGCAGGCGCTGTTCGCCGCCGTTTGCGAGGCGATCCACGGCGAGCTGATCGAAGCCATCGAGCGGGCAACAGACGGGACGGTGGATGCGCACGACTCGCTGCGGCGCGGGTCGCAGGCCTGGTTGATGGCAGCGGCCGATCCGCGACGCGCCCGCATCCTGCTTGTCGACGCGCCGGCGGTGCTGGGAACGCAGGCCTGGCGAGAGGTCGATCAACGGCACGGCTTCGCGGCGCTGCGCCAAGCCGTGAAGCTGACCCGCAGCGGGCGCGACACGGCAAGCTCGCGTCTGAAGGTCGATGCGCATTCGGTGGCATTGAACGGTGCCATCAACGAACTGGCCACGTGGGTGGCGGGCGATGCATCCCGGCTCAAGCCTGCGCTGGCGGCGCTGGACGCGGTTCTTGTTGCAGCAGCAGGCAAGCCACCGGGCTGAGAGTCCTGGGCGTTCTCGCGGCGGTGCAACGCCCTACAGCTTCGGAATCCGCAGCGTCTTGCTGATCATCAGCGTGCCCGACAGCGCGAACAGCAGCACCAGCGGATGCAGCTCCCACGGCCCGAACTGCGACACGCCGCCGTACAGCTGTCCACCGATGCGCCCTTGCCAGGCCGCGAAGGCGAGCACGCCGGTCAGCACCACGCTGGTGGGGATGGGTGTGCCCTCGAAGTACGCCACCTTGTCGGCCCCGGCGGACAAGTTTTCGGCGGTGACGTTGTAGCGCGCCAGCCGCGAGACGCCGCAGCACACGAAGTAGATCAGCACCAATGCGTCCCAGCCGCCGTTCAATCCTGCGGCAAAAGCCAGCGCCGCCGGCCCGACGCCGAACGAGATGATGTCGGCGAGCGAATCGAGTTCGCGGCCGAGCGCCGATTGGGTCTGCCGCCAACGCGCGACGCGGCCGTCGATCACATCGAAAATGAACGCGGCGGGCGCGAGGGCCGCGGCGGCGAAGAAGTCGAACAGCGCCTGGCTGCCCATGTAGCGCATTGCAAAGAACACCGATGCCGTGCCGCAAGCGGCATTGCCCAGGGTGAACAGGTCGGCGAGGTGGAACTCGCGGATCATCGAGAAGTGCTTGCGGGGTGGGTGGTCTGTGGGCATGGCTGTCTCCTCGGGCTGCCGGTTCGGGGCGTGGATGCCTCCTGGCGACTGCATTCGGCTGCAAATCGTCCGAAAACGAGGAAACTTCCCCGTCGCGCGACGGCTCCAAACTCGTCTTGCAGTTTTATACTGGATTCGCGTGAAACCTTTCTCTCTCTCAGGAAGTAGGTCATACATGGGTGCGAAACTGAAAGTGGCGGGCTGGATTGCAGTGGGTGCCGTCGCTGGCGCGCTCGCAACCATGCAACTGCAGGC
>JANNEI010000306.1:0-3065 GCA_031378565.1 Burkholderiales bacterium | reverse complement strand
GGTGATGGTCATGCGGGCGAAGGTGCCGCGCCCCTCCGGCACCATCACCAGGCCTTGCTTGACGAGGTCCCACGCGCCCTGGCCCTTGATCGATTTGCCCAGGTATTCGATGTCGCCCGCGGCCACCGGCTGCAACCCGGTGATGGCCTTCAGCGTGGTCGTCTTGCCGGCACCGTTGGCACCGATCAGGCTCACCAGTTCGCCTTCGTTCACCTCGAATGAAACGCCCTTGACGGCCTGGATGCCGCCGTAGGCCACTTTGAGATCGCTCACCTTGAGCATGGATTTGAGAGTCATGGCGCGTTCCGGCTGAATGCGGTCAGTGGGCTTTGTGGCCGGCGCCGAGGTAGGCCTCGATCACCTTTTCGTTGCGCTGCACGTCGGCGGGCGTGCCCTCGGCGATCTGCTTGCCGTAGTCGAGCACGGTGACGCGGTCGCACAGGCCCATCACCAGCTTCACGTCATGCTCGATCAGCAGGATCGTGCGGTTGTCCTTGCGGATGCGGTCGATCAGTTCGCGCAGCACCACCTTCTCGGTCGCGTTCATGCCGGCAGCGGGTTCGTCGAGCGCGATCAGTTTCGGGTCGGTGGCCAGGGCGCGGGCGATCTCCAACCTGCGCTGGTCGCCGTAGCTCAGCGTGCGCGCCTTGTACTCGGCGAAGCGGCCGATGCCGACGTAGTCGAGCAGTTCCTGGGCGCGCTGCGCGATCGCCGCTTCTTCGGCCTTGAAGCCGCCGGTGCGAAACACCGCGCCCAGCAAGCCCGAATGCGTGCGCACGTGGCGGCCGACCATCACGTTTTCGAGCGCCGTCATTTCCGAGAACAAGCGAATGTTCTGGAAGGTGCGCGCGATTCCCGCCTTGGCCACCTCGTGCACCGCGCTCGGCTTGTACGGCTTGCCGCCGAGTTCGAAGCTGCCGGAGTCGGGCGTGTACAGGCCGGTGATGACGTTGAAAAACGTCGTCTTGCCCGCGCCGTTGGGGCCGATCAGCCCGTAGACCATGCCGCGCTCGATGGTGATGCCCACGTCGGACAGCGCCTGTAAACCTCCGAAGCGCTTCGAGACAGCCGCGACTTTCAATACGGTTTCAGCCATGCTGGGTCTCCTTACTTCAGGGCAACGGCCACGGGTGCCGCCTTGCCGGGTTCGGGCGAAGGCCACAGGCCGCGCGGGCGGGCCAGCATGATGCCGATCATCGCCAGCGCAATCAGCAACTGGCGCAGGATGGACGCGTCGAGCCGGCCGCCGGTCATGGCCTGCAGCGGGCCGGCCACGTTGCGCAGCACCTCGGGCAGGGCCGACAACAGCAGCGCGCCGAGGATCACGCCGGGGATGTGGCCGATGCCGCCCAGCACCACCATCGCGACGATCATCACCGACTCTTGCAGGCTGAACGACTCGGGCGAAATGAAGCCCTGGAAAGTGGCGAACATCACGCCCGAGACGCCGCCGAAGGTGGCCCCCATGCCGAACGCCAGCAGCTTCAGGTTGCGGGTGTTGATGCCCATCGCCTTGGCGGCGATTTCGTCCTCGCGGATGGCCATCCAGGCGCGGCCGATGCGGCTGCGTTCCAGGCGGTAGCAGATGAAGATGCTGATCACCACCAGCACCAGGAACAGGTAGTAGTAGTTGGTGACGGACGACATGTCGAAGCCGAACAGGTGCGTCGTCTTGCCCAGGTTCCAGCCCAGGATGTTGATGGGGTCGATCTGCGCAATGCCCTTCGGCCCGTTGGTGATGTTCACTGGCGCGTCGAGGTTGTTCATGAAGACGCGAACGATCTCGCCGAAGCCCAAGGTCACGATGGCCAGATAGTCGCCGCGCAGCTTCAGCGTGGGCGCGCCCAGCAACACGCCGAACAGCCCCGCCAGCGCCGCGCCGAGCGGGATGACGACCCAGAACGGCATGTGCACCCCGCCCGGAAACATCGCCTTGATGGCGGGGAAGGTGTCGGTCAGTTGCGGCGACGCGAGCAGCCCGAACATGTAGGCACCGACCGCGTAGAAAGCCACGTAGCCCAGGTCGAGCAGACCGGCGTAGCCCACCACGATGTTCAGGCCCAGGGCCAGCAGGATGTAGAGCAGCGCCACATCGAGAATACGCACCCAGGCGTTGCCGAACTGCTGCGCGACCAGCGGCAGGATCAGCAGGGCCAGCGCAGCGATCAGCACCACCGCGAGTTTGTTGTCTTTGAGGTTCATCATGGCTCCCGGTGATGGGTCAGGCGCGGTCGGCCACACGCTCGCCGAGCAGGCCTTGCGGGCGCAGCGTCAGCACGAGAATGAGCACGATGAAGGCGAAGATGTCCTGGTAGTGGCTGCCCAGCACGCCGCCGGTCAGCGCGCCGATGTAGCCCGCACCGAGCGACTCGATCAGCCCCAGCAACACGCCGCCCACCATCGCGCCGGGCAGGTTGCCGATGCCGCCGAACACCGCCGCCGTGAAGGCCTTCAGGCCCGGCAGGAAGCCCATCGTGTGCTGCACCGAGCCGTAGTTGGCCGCGTACATCACGCCGGCCAGCGCCGCCAGCGCGGCACCGATGATGAAGGTGGCCGAGATCACCATGTCGGGCCGCACACCCATCAGGCCGGCGACGCGCGGGTTCTCGGCGGTGGCCCGCATCGCGCGGCCCAGCTTGGTCTTGTTGACGAGGAACATCAGGCCGGCCAGCGTGACCGCCGTGACCACCAGGATCAGGATCTGCGTGACGTTGATCACCGCGCCGCCGATGTTGAAGGGCTCGCTCGGCAGCAGGATGGGGAACGGCTTGTAGTTCGGCTTCCAGATGATCATGGCCAGGGTCTGCAGCAGCAGGCTCATGCCCATCGCGGTGATCAGCGGTGCCAGGCGCGGCGCGTTGCGCAGCGGCCGGTAGGCGATTTTCTCGATCGCGAAGTTGAGCACGGCGCACACCACGATGGCAGCGATCAGCGACAGCAGCAGCATCGCCCAGCCCGGGATGCCCATGCCGGCCAAGCCGGTCACGACCGTCCAGCTGGTGAGTGCGCCCACCATCAACACCTCGCCGTGGGCGAAATTGATCAGGTTGATGATGCCGTAGACC
>JANNEI010000255.1:0-4846 GCA_031378565.1 Burkholderiales bacterium | reverse complement strand
CGTGATGCAGCGCGCCGATGAACGGTCGCCGTGGCGCGTGAAGGGGCAGGCTGCGCTGGTCGATTTCGACCCGCTGCCGTGGTGGTCCGGCCCGCAGGATTCGCCCTGGCGCAAAGGCCCGCACCGGCTGAACGCGACAGGCGATTTCGACCTGCTGCTGCCCGCGCCGGTGCTCGACGCGGCCTTGCCGCCAGGCGACCGGCTGGCAGCGCTGCAGGGGCAGGCGTCGCTCGAGATCGCGCGCAGCGAGCTGGCCGGTGTGCCGATCAGCGGCAACGCCAGCGTGCGCAGCGCCACCGCGGGCCAGGTGGTGACGGTGCTGAAGTTCGACGCGGCGGGCAACACGCTGGACGCCAGCGGCAGCCTCGGCGTCGCAACAGGCACCAGCAAGAACGCCGTGGCCGCCGACCGCTGGACGTTGGCCGTCGCGGCCCCCACGCTCGGCAAGCTGGTGCCGCTGTGGCGTCTGCTGCAGGCCCCCGGCAGCGACGCCACGCTGGCCGGCGCGCTGAACGCCAACGCACGCTTGAGCGGCCGCTGGCCGAACCTGAGCAGCGAAGGCCAGCTGGAGGCCAGCGGCTTGCGCTTGGGCAGCGCCAGCGTGAAGCAGGCACAGGCGCGCTGGCAGGCCGGCACCTCGGCCGACGCGCTCATCGACGCGCAGGGCAGCGCAAGCCAGCTCGACCTCGGCGGCGCATTGCTGGACGCCGTGAACTGGCAGTTGAAGGGCACCGGCCGCGCCCACAGCGCCGAGGTGCGGATCGAATCGAAAGCCCTGCCGCCGGCCTGGACCGAAGCGCTGCTGCCCCGCGCATCGGCATCGGCTTCGGCTTCGGCATCGGCGTCGGCGTCGGCTTCGGCGTCAGCATCGGCACCCGGCGGCTCGGCACCAGGCGGCACGGCGCGTACCGTGGGCAATTTCAAGGCGCAGGGCGGCCTGGTCGATGTGGCGGGTTCGGCCACCGGCGGCTGGCGCGGCAGTCTGCAACAGCTGGAGCTGCTGGAACAGCGGACCGGCCCGGTAACCAGCAACGCCACGAGTGCCGGTGCCAACGTCAGCACTGCAACGCTGATGCGCACGCGCGACGTCGGGCTCGAAGTCTTGTGGGCTGGCGGCCCGCTGCGATCGACCGTGCAGCCGGGCCGGGCCGACGTGCTGGGTGCCGCCCTGAACTGGAGCCGCATCGCCTGGCAAGGCGCAGACCGGTCCGCTGGCCAGCCAGCCGCAGCCAGCGCGGCGCGGCTGGATGCCGAGATCGACATGGAGGCCTTCCCGATCGCCCCGTTGCTGGCCCGTTTGCAACCCGAGTTCGGCTGGGGCGGCGACCTGGCCATCGTCGGCCGCATCAAGCTGCGCAGCGCCCCGGCCTTCAGCGCCGACGTGGTGTTCGAACGCGCCCGCGGCGACCTCACCGTGACCGACGAGAACGGCGTGCAGGCGCTGGGCCTGACCGACCTGCGGCTGGGCCTGGACGTGAAGGACGGTGTCTGGAGCTTCACCCAGGGACTGGCCGGCAAGACGCTCGGCGTGGCGGCCGGGGCGGTGGTGGCGCGCACCTCGCCGCAGGCCCTGTGGCCGCCCGCCGACACGCCCTTGTCGGGCGTGCTGGAGGTGCAGGTGGCCACGCTCGGCAACTGGGGCAACTGGATCCCGGCGGGCTGGCGGGTGAGCGGCGGGCTGCGCGCCAGCGCCAGCATCGGCGGGCGCTTCGGCGCACCCGAATACACCGGCGAAATCCGAGGCACCAACGTCGGCGTGCGCAACTTCCTGCAAGGCGTCAACGTGTCCGATGGCGACGTGCTGATCGCGTTGCAGGGCAGCACCGCGCGCATCGAGCGCTTCACCGCCAGGGCCGGTGCCGGCACGCTGCGCCTGGAGGGCAATGCGGTGCTGGGCGAGGCCCCGAAAGCGCAGCTCAAGTTGCTGGCCGACAAGTTTCAGCTGCTGGGCCGGGTCGACCGGCGCATCGTCGCCAGCGGTGAGGCGCAGTTGCAGCTCGACGCCGACAGCGTCGCGCTGGACGGCAAGTTTCGCGTCGATGAAGGCCTGGTCGATTTCAGCCGCAGCGACGCGCCGGAGTGGTCAGACGATGTGGTGGTGACGCGGCCCACGCCCAAACCGGTGGACCCCGCCATGCCAGCGGAGCCGAAGCGCAACCGCGCCGTGGCACTCAACCTGCGCGTGGACCTGGGCGAGCGGTTGCGGCTGCGTGGCCGCGGCCTCGACACCGGCTTGCAGGGCGACCTGCGGCTGACATCGCCGGGCGGACGACTGGCCGTCAACGGCAGCGTGCGCGCGGTCGACGGAACCTACGCCGCCTACGGTCAGAAGCTCAGCATCGACCGCGGCAGCATCAGCTTCAACGGCCCGGTCGAGAACCCGAGGCTGGACATCGAGGCCACGCGCCCGAACACCGACATCCGCGTCGGCGTCACGATCACCGGCACCGCGCAAAACCCGCGCATCCGCCTGTTTTCGGAGCCCGAGGTGTCGGACATCGACAAGCTCTCGTGGCTGGTGCTGGGCCGCGCCAGCGACGGGCTGGGCCGCACCGACACCGCGTTGCTGCAAAGCGCTGCGCTGGCGTTGCTGTCGGGCGAAGGCGAAGGGCTGACCGACAAGTTCACCAAGGCGATCGGGCTAGACGAGGTGTCGCTGCGCCAGACCGACGGCGACACCCGCGAAACCGTTATTTCGCTGGGCAAGCAGTTGTCTCGCCGCTGGTACGTGGGCTACGAGCGCGGACTCAACAGCACCGCCGGCACCTGGCAGCTCATCTACCGGATCGCGCAGCGCTTTACGTTGCGCGCGCAGTCGGGGCTGGACGATTCGCTGGACGTGATCTGGATCTTCCGCTGGCAATGACCGCACCCTGCGCGGCTTAGAATCCGCGCGCCGCCCGCCGTAGTTCAATGGACAGAACGGCCGCCTCCTAAGCGGCAGATACAGGTTCGATTCCTGTCGGTGGGACCAGACCTGAGCGCAGTGCGGCAACCGCAGTTCCGCAAATATGCTGCCGACCCAGCGGTCGGCGAATCAAGGCTCGATGACGCCGCCGGCGGGCTCGCGAGTCAGCGGGACGACAGTTTGAGTCGCCTTGCGTCGCCGCTGCCGGTTCAACGTCCGCTTCAGGTGCAGCAGGGTTGCCGTCAGCACCACCGTCGACCATGCCGTGAGGGCCCAGGCGACTCCCACCCATTCGTCGAGGAAGTAACCCAACAGCCCGGCTCCGGGCAGAAACAGGAAAGGCATGACGTTGTACTGCACGGACTCAGTATCTATCACAGTGGGTTCAGCAATGCCTCGGCCAAAAGGAACAGCGTGTGTAGGAAAAGCACGCGCCGGATTTCCCGTGACCCGCGCCACGCGCGCGATTTCCGGGCGGCGAAAGCGCCGCGGGAACGCTGGGCCGGCGATGGTGTTGCTGGAGACGCCGCAGTCGGGAACGTCGAAACCTGTGGTTACGAAAAAGCAGTCGACGCTGGCGAGCAGGTCGAACGAACGAAAGCCACTTGCCGAAGAGGCGACGGGCGAGCCACAGTCGAGTGGCCGTCAGAGAAATCGACCGCCTCATCCGAACCACGCCGATTCACTGCATCCGGAGATCGCTCCATGACCCCTCGACCTTTCCGACTGGCACTATCGCTGGCGGCTCTGCTGGCCGCTGCCGGCCATCCCCAGGCACACGCACAAGCGCCCTACCCCGATCGGCCGATCACGATGATCGTGCCGTTTCCGCCCGGCGGTGTGGCCGACACCGTGGCCCGGCCCGTGGCCGAGGCGCTGGCCCGAGAGTTGAAGCAAACCGTGCTGGTCGAGAACAAGGCCGGCGCGGGCGGCGCGCTCGGCATCGGGCAGGCCGCCCGCGCCGCCGCCGACGGCCACACGCTGCTGCTGAGCCTGTCGTCGATCTCGATCCTGCCCGAGGCCGACAAGCTGCTGGAGCGCAAGCCGGCCTACCTGTTGAACCAGTTCAAGCCGATCGCGCGCTTCACCGCCGACCCGACGGTGCTGGTGGTGCGTGCCGACGCGCCCTGGCGCACGCTGGCCGAATTCGTCGCCGACCTGAAGCTCAAACCCGGCACCTACAACTACGGCAGCTCGGGCAACTACGGCACGATGCATGTGCCGATGGAAATGCTCAAGGCATCGGCGGGCTTCCGCATGACGCACATCCCGTACACGGGTGCCGGCCCGGCCATCGTTGCGCTGCTGGCGGGCCAGGTCGATGCCGTGGCCAGCGGCCCTTCCACCGTGGTGCAGCAAATCCAGGCCGGCAAGTTGCGCGCGCTGGCCCATTGGGGCGACCAGCCGCTGGCCGCGCTGCCCGGCGTGCCGAGCCTGACGCAACTCGGCCACCCGGTCCGCTTCGCCCAGTGGTCGGCGCTGTTCGTGCCGAGCCAGACCCCCGACGACGTGGTGCTGCGCCTGCGCGCGGCTGCCGCCAAGGTGGCCAGCGACCCGGCGGTGCGGCAGGTGATCAACAAGGCGGGCAGCCCGATCGAGTACCTCGACGCGCCCGACTTCCAGACTTACTGGGACGCGGACGCGGCGCTGATGACACAGGCCGTGCGGCGCATCGGCAAGCTGGAGTAGCCTTCCCGAACCGACCCAACCAACCCATCGCGCCATGGCCTTCATCAACTACATCACGCAGATTCACATCGACTTCGGCGCGGTGCAACTGCTGCGCGCCGAATGCGAGCGCACCGGCATGCGCAAGCCGCTGATGGTCACCGACGCCGGGGTGCGCGCAGCCGGTGTGCTCGACAAGGCACTCAACGCACTCGGCGACTGGCCGCACGCGGTGTTCGACCAGACGCCGTCGAACCCGACCGAGGCGGC
>JANNEI010000241.1:0-2486 GCA_031378565.1 Burkholderiales bacterium | reverse complement strand
CTCGCGCAGCACCGGCTCCAGGTCGTCGTAGACGCCCATCATTCCGGCGTTGACGATGCCCATGTCCATGCCCGCCTGGATCGCGTGGTACAGAAACACGGTGTGGATCGCCTCGCGCACCGGGTCGTTGCCGCGAAAGCTGAAGCTCACGTTGGACACGCCGCCACTCACCTTAGCGCCGGGCAGGTTCTGCTTGATCCAGCGCGTGGCGTTGATGAAGTCGACCGCGTAGTTGTCGTGCTCCTCGATGCCGGTGGCGATGGCGAAGATGTTCGGGTCGAAGATGATGTCTTCCGGCGGGAAACCGACCTCGTCGACCAGGATGCGGTAGGCGCGCGCGCAGATCTCGGTCTTGCGCTGGTAGGTGTCGGCCTGGCCCTTCTCGTCGAACGCCATCACCACCGCGGCCGCGCCGTAGCGGCGCACCAGCTTGGCCTGGTGCTTGAACTGCTCGACGCCTTCTTTCAACGAAATCGAGTTGACGATGCCCTTGCCCTGGATGCACTTCAGCCCGGCTTCGATGACGCTCCATTTCGAGCTGTCGATCATGATCGGCACGCGGGCAATCTCGGGCTCGCTGGCAATCAGGTTCAAAAATCGCACCATGGCCGCCTGGCTGTCGAGCATGGCCTCGTCCATGTTGATGTCGATCACCTGGGCACCGTTTTCCACCTGCTGGCGCGCCACGCTCAGCGCCTTTTCGAACTCGCCGTTCAGGATCAGCCGCGCGAAGGCTTTCGAGCCGGTCACGTTGGTGCGCTCGCCGATGTTGACGAACAGCGAGCCCTCGCCGATCAGCACCGGCTCCAGGCCGGACAGCTTCATCGGCGACACACGGGCATTCGAAGGTGCGGCGGGCACCACGGGGACGGCGGAAACGCTCGAAGGATCGGTCATGGCTGCACCATTGGCAGGCCGCAGAACTCACCGCGGCCAGAGGTCGGGCGAGCGCAGTTGACGGGTGTCAGGCCCGAGCCTGGCAGCCACGCAGTCCTGGATCAGGACGGGGCTGTCGCATCGCTCCTCGGGTCGCTTGCGATTGTATGCGGCGCGTACTCGACGCTGCCTGCCCGCCACGATCTCCCTCAAGACGCCGGCCGCCGCGCCGAAATCGCCTGCATATGTCCAGCACCGCACTTCTGCTCCGAGGTCATTGATGCGCCCCGACGCCTTGATGGACGCCTGGAGCGGGGTGGCATTGCGCGCCGGTGCGATGCTGCGCGACCCGGCCTCACCCGAGATCGAGGCCCGCATCCAGCGGCTGGACTCGCAGCTGTGCGAGCTGGTTCTCGACGAGCCGGATGGTTCGCTGCTGTGGCTGGTTCAGCACAACACCAGCGAGCCACAAAACTACAGTGTTCTGCACGCGCTGCTGGTGGCCGTGGTGTGCGATCTGGCGGCAGGCTTCGCGGGCATCGTCTCGGCCGAGACGCGCGCCTCGATGCGGCAGGCTGCCCTCACGATGAACCTTTGCATCACGCGCCTGCAGGACGAACTGGTGCAACAGCAAAGCCCGCTGGCCCCCGAGCAACGCGAGGCCATCGAAGGCCACGGGGCGCGGGCCGCCGCCAGTCTGCGAGAGAGCGGTGTCAGCGACGCGCTGTGGCTGGACGCCGTCACCCACCATCACGACGCGCCGTCGGGTGCGCTGGCCGGGTTGCCGCCGGCCATGCAACTCGCCCGGCTGATCCAGCAGGCCGACATTTTTGCCGCCCGGCTCAGCCCGCGCCGTGTGCGCAGTGCGCTGGCTGCCAACGATGCGGCCCGCGGCGTCTACTTCGATGAGCGCAAGGCACCGGACGAAGCGGGTGCTGCCGTCATCAAGGCCGTCGGTGTGTATGTGCCAGGCAGCTTTGTGCGCCTGCGCAACGGCGATGTGGCCGTGGTCGTGCAGCGCGGCGAACTGGCCAGCCAGCCGCTGGTGGCGAGCGTGGCCACGGCGCAGGGCATGCCGTTCAGCCACCCACAGCGGCGCGACGCACGCCTGCCCGAGCATGCCGTCGTGACCGGGCTGCCACCGCACGAGATGCGGGTGCGCGTGGCGCTTGCGCCGTTGCTGCGCCTGGCCAGCTGAGCCGGCTCGGCGGCCCTCAATCCGCCAGCAACTCGGTGAACATCTCGGCGTGCCGGCAGCGCGGCTGGTAGCGACCGACCCGCCGCGCGATCTGCGCAATGTGCTCCGGCGTGGTGCCGCAGCAGCCGCCGGCGATGTTCAGGAAGCCGGCCTTGGCGAACTCTTCGAGCAGGCTGCCGGTCACGTCGGGCGTCTCGTCGAAGCCGGTTTCGCTCATCGGATTCGGCAACCCGGCGTTCGGGTAGCAGCTGATGAAGGTGTCGGCCGCCACCTTGGCCAGCTCCTCGATGTAGGGGCGCATCAGCGTGGCACCGAGGGCGCAGTTCAGGCCCACCGCGAGCGGCCGCGCATGGCGCACGCTGTGCCAGAACGCGCTCACCGTCTGGCCCGACAGGATGCGCCCCGAGGCGTC
>JANNEI010000216.1:0-2377 GCA_031378565.1 Burkholderiales bacterium | reverse complement strand
CTGCCAAGGCAAGTCCGCCGATCAGCAATGCAATGAGCGCCAAGCCTGCCCAGCCTGCGTTTGACTTCTCGGCGACGCGCGGTTTCTTTTTGAGCAATCCGTATGCCACGCCAAAGACAAGAATTCCGATGATCGTGTAGTAGCCGGGATCCATGACGATATCTATTTTCTATGTGGCAAGCGCATTCGCGAAGTCTGCGCGGCGAGCTCGCACACTGCAAGCCCGTATTGGTCCCGTTCATGGAGCATCCTCACGAATCGAAGTCCATGAGTTGATGGCGGAAGCAGTTTCAGGTCACGCCCCAACCTCTCCCCAACGGGATGACTAGCCAACCGCCACACGCTTGGCACCGCCCTGCCTAAGGCGCTTTCGCCAACCCCAGCCGCTCGACGGTGCGCCGCTCAGCCGCAAAGGTTTCTCGCATGGCGCGTGCGTAGTCCTCGCTGCCGAGGTAGACCAGTTCCTGGTCGAACTTGGCCAGCTCGGCGATGTGCACCGGGTCGAACATCGCGGCCTTGAAGGCGTCGTGCAGGGTGCGCACCACGGCCGCCGGCATGCCGCGCGGCCCGGCCAGGCCGTACGGTGAGGTGGCGGCGATGCCGTGGCCGAGCTCCTTCAGGGTGGGCACCTGTGGCCAGCGCCTCGTTCGGTGATCGCCGAACGTGACCAGCAAGCGCAGTCGACCCGAGTCCACGAAGGGCGCGAAGCCGTTGGAGTTGACGCCGGCCATCACCTGGCCGGACGACACCGCGATCATCTGCTCGGCCGTGCCTTTGTAGGGAACGTGGATGTAGCTGAGCCCGCGCTGGCCGAACACTTCGTCCATCACCACATGCGGCGTGGTGCCGGCACCGTTGGTGGCAACACTCAGCGCGCCCGGGTGCGCTGCGGCATAGGCCAGCAAGTCGTCGAACTTGCGCAGCGGGCTGGCGGCGGGCACCACCACGCCGAAGGTGACGCCGCTGATCTGGATGATCGGTGTGGTGTCGCGGATCGGGTCCCAGAGCAGCTTTTGCGTGTGCGGCGCGCGGAACACCGGCTGCGGCATTTGCGCGATGGTGTAGCCGTCGGGTGCGGCGTGTTGCAGCACCGGCATCGCCAGCGTGCCGCCGGCACCGGAGCGGTTTTCGATGATCACGCGCTGGCCCAGTTGCTTGCCCGCCAGCTCGGCCAGCAGACGCAGCGTGAGGTCTGTGCCCCCGCCTGCGGGCCACGGCACCCACAGCGAGATCGGGCGTTGCGGGAAGTCGTCCGCGCCTGGCTGCGCGCGCAGCCAGCATGGTGTGAGGGCAGGTGCGGCGGCCAGGCGCCGCAGTGCAATTCGTCGAGAAGTGTTCATGCCGGCCCGCCCCGCTTGGTCAAGCCGCCGAAGCCGCGCTGCGGGTCGTAGCCCCAGCATGCCAGCGTGAAGCACACGGCCAGCGTGGCCAGCACCACCCACGGCGCCAGGCCAGGGTCCTTGCCGTAGAGCGCGAAGCGGATCCACTCCACCGCGTGGGTGAAAGGGTTGAACTGCGCCACGCGGTAGACCCAGGTCGCGCCCGACTCTTCCAGCTTCCACAGCGGGTACAGCGCAGTCGACAGGAAGTACATCGGGAAGATGACGAAGTTCATCGTGCCGGCGAAGTTTTCCAACTGCTTCACGTACACCGACAACAGCAGGCCGAGTGACGCCAGCATCAACGCCGCCGCCAGCGTGGCCACCAGCCCATGCAGCAGCGACCAGCCGGTCAGTGGCAACTGGGTGCCGATGAGCGCAGCCACGGCCACGAAAGCCACCACTTGCAGGAAGCTCAGCAGCGCGGTGGCGCACAGCTTGGCGAACAGCAGCCACCAGCGCGGCAACGGCGCGGTCAACAGCAAGCGCATCAGACCCATCTCGCGGTCGTACACCATGGCCAGCGACGACTGCATGCCGTTGAACAGCAGCACCATGCCGATCAGGCCGGGTGCGATGTACACATCGTAGGGAATGTAGGTGTCGTAGGGCTCGACGATGGCCACGCCGAACACGTTGCGAAAGCCCGCCGCGAACACCGCCAGCCACAGCACCGGCCGCACCAGCGCCGACAGAAGGCGGCCACGTTGCTGCACGAACTTCAGCACCTCGCGCATCACGATGGCGCGCAGCGCTTGCAGCGCATGCGACACGCCGCCGACCCGCGGGTCGATGACGGTCGTCGCCTCGACTACTTCACTTTGCATAGCGACTCCGGCGCATCGGCACCCAATGTGTCGAGCACGTTCTTCGAGTGCATCACGCCGTCGACCGGGGCGCTGCCGACCACGCCGACGCCGTCGGTCAGCAGCAGCGGCTGGCGCAGTTGTCGGTCCCAGGCACGGAAGCTCAGGCGCACGCCCTTGAAGCCGTCGAGC
>JANNEI010000174.1:0-2824 GCA_031378565.1 Burkholderiales bacterium | reverse complement strand
CGCTGCGTCGGGGCTCAGGCCCGCACGTCTGTGGTTGATCGAATGTTCTGCACTGGCCTTCGCGAGCCGACTTCGCTGGACAGCTTCGCAGGTCCTTCGCTGCGTCGGGGCTCAGGCCCGCACGTCTGTGGTTGATCGAATGTTCTGCACTGGCCTTCGCGAGCCGACTTCGCTGGACAGCTTCGCAGGTCCTTCGCTGCGTCGGCTCAGCCAAACCCCATCGACTTGTCTCCCAACCCCATCGGCAGAGGAAAGTTGACCGTCTCGACGACCCCCGGGACGCTGCGCACCGACACCGCGCCGAGCGCGCGCAGCCGCTCGATCACCTGCTGAACCAGGATGTCGGGGGCCGAGGCACCGGCGGTCAGCCCGACGCGGCGCTTGCCTTCGAACCACTCGGCTTTCAGGTCTTCCGGCGCATCGACCATGTAGGCGTCGGTGCCCAGGCGCTCAGCCAGTTCGCGCAGCCGGTTGCTGTTGGAGCTGGTCGGGCTGCCCACCACCACCAGCACGTCCACGCCGGGGGCCATCACCTTGACGGCGTCTTGCCGGTTTTGCGTGGCGTAGCAAATGTCTTGCTGCTTGGGCTCGCGCACACCCGGAAAGCGGCGCTTCACCGCGGCCAGGATTTCCGCCGCGTCGTCCACCGACAGCGTGGTCTGCGTGACCACCGCCAGCTTCGCGGTCTGCGCCACCTGGACACGCTCCACGTCGTGCTCGTCTTCGACCAGATAGATGCCGTCGGTGAGCTGGCCCATCGTGCCTTCGACCTCGGGGTGTCCCTTGTGGCCGATCATGATGAAGTCGTAACCCTGTTTGTGCAGCTTCGCCACTTCCACGTGCACCTTGGTGACCAGCGGGCAGGTGGCGTCGAACACGTTGAAGCCGCGCCGCGCCGCCTCGACCCGCACCGCCTGGCTCACGCCGTGCGCGCTGAACACCAGCGTGGCACCGGCCGGCACGTCGGCCAAGTCTTCGATGAAGATCGCGCCCTTCGCCTTCAGGTCGTTGACGACATACGTGTTGTGCACGATCTCGTGGCGCACGTAGATGGGCGCGCCGAACTTGGTCAATGCCCGCTCGACGATCTCGATGGCGCGATCCACGCCGGCACAAAAGCCGCGCGGCTCCGCCAGCAAGACTTCTTCGACATGGGTTGCGTTGGAAGCAGTCATCACAGCACCCCGATCAAGTGAACTTCGAAGGTCACCGGCTGGCCCGCCAGCGGGTGGTTGAAGTCGAACAGCAACCAGTCCGGGCTCAGCTCGCGCACCACGCCGGCATAGCGCGACTGCCCGTCGGGTGTCGGGAACTGCACCACGTCGCCGACCGCGTACGGCTCGTCGGGGTCACCCAGCTCATGCATCAGCGTGCGTTTCACGCGTTGCACCAGCTCCTGATTGCGCGGCCCGAAGGCGACGCCGGCGGGCAGGTCGAACGAGGTGCGCGTGCCCTCGGCCAAGCCCAGCAGACGGGCTTCCACCCCCGGTGCCAGCTCGCCGGTGCCCAGCGACAAGGTGGCCGGCTTGTCGCTGAAGGTGTTGATGATGTCGGCACCGTCGGGGCCGGCCAGACGGTAATGCAGGGTCAGGAATGACCCCGGTTGAACTGGATTCAAGGGAACTTCCGGTTGGATAGACTCAGGCCAATTTTACGGGCCAGCCCGTTGCCCCGACTGCGAGCACCCGATGGTCCTGAAAGACATTCCTGCGGACGCCCGCCCCAGAGAAAAACTGCTGGCCCACGGCCCGGCCGCGTTGGCCGACAGCGAGCTGATCGCGCTGCTGCTGCGCACCGGCTTCAAGGGCGTGTCGGTACTGCAACTGGCCGAGCAACTGCTGCGCGACTTCAATGGCCTCGACGGCCTTCTGAAGGCGCAACCCGGCGACCTGAAACGAGTCAAGGGCCTCGGCCCGGCCAAGCGCGCCGAGATTGCGGCGGTGATGGAACTGGCGCGCCGTTCGCTGGTGCGCGAGTTGTCGCAGCAACCGGTGTTCGACGCGCCGCAGCGCGTCAAGGACTACCTTCGCATGCAGCTCGGCGGGCGCGGTCACGAAGTGTTCGCGGTGATGTTCCTGGACGCTCGAAACCAGTTGATCCGGCTCGAAGAAATGTTTCGAGGTACGCTCACGCAAACCAGCGTCTACCCGCGCGAGGTCGTCAAGCGTGCGCTCGAAGTGGGTGCCGCTGCCGTGGTGCTGGCGCACAACCACCCGTCGGGTGTGGCCGAGCCGTCGCGCGCCGACGAGTACCTGACGCAAACACTGAAGAGCGCGCTGGGCCTGATCGACGTGCGCGTGCTCGACCACCTGGTGGTGGGCGAAACCGAGGTGATTTCGTTCGCCGAGCGCGGGCTGCTGTGATGGCGCGCGCCGTGCCCACCAAGGCGTCCAGCCTGCAAGACCTGGGAAGCCTGAAAAAGGCCTTGCAAGACGCAGCCCGCCAGTCCGCCGAACGTGAAGCGCGTCGGCGCGAGCAGGCCGCGCGCGAACAACGCGAGCGCAACCTGTTCACCCTCAGCATCGGCCCGGTCGCACCCTTGCGCAAACCCGTGCGAGCGCCGCTGCAGCGCACTCGCCCACCGGCCACGCCGCGCCAGCGCGAGCGGGACGAAGCGTCGGTGCTGCGCGAGACGATTTCCGATGACTTCGATGTCGAGTCGCTGCTGGAGACCGACGACACACTGTCGTTCCGCCGCCGCGACATCGGCCCCGAAGTGACGCGAAAACTGCGCCGCGGCGTGTGGGCGATCCAGGCGCAACTCGACCTGCACGGTCTGCGCCGCGACGAGGCCCGCGAACACCTGGCCGAGTTCCTGCGCGAG
>JANNEI010000150.1:0-4482 GCA_031378565.1 Burkholderiales bacterium | reverse complement strand
GGCGTGTGCAGTTGCACGTTCTTGCTGGCCACGGCCTCGTTGTGGCACATCACGCAGCGTTGCGCCACAACCTGCTGCACGTCGGCGAAGGTCACGGGTGCCGTGGCTGCCACGGCGGCCTGGGGCGCAGGCAGGTTGGCTGCGACCACCCCGCCCAGCATCAGCGTGCCGACCACCGCATAGCGCCACTTCACCGGTTGACCGAAGGCGAGCGCCTTGTGGCGCAGTACGAAGCTCATGCGGATCAATGCGCCGGCCAGCATCACCAGCACCAGCAGCAGCCAGTTGTATTCGCCGTTGTACAAAAAGCCGTAGTGGTTGCTGAGCATGGCAAACAGCACCGGCAGCGTGAAGTAGGTGTTGTGCACGCTGCGCTGCTTGCCGCGCTGGCCGTGCACCGGGTCCACCGGCAGGCCGGCGCGCAGGCAGGCCACCACCTTGCGCTGGCCGGGGATGATCCAGAACAGCACGTTGCCGCTCATCGTGGTGGCCACCATCGCGCCCACCAGCAGGAAGGCAGCGCGGCCTGCGAACAGCCGGCACGACAGCCACGACGCGAAAACGATGAAGACGAAAATCAACGCGCCGACGATCAGGTCGCCGTGGCGGCGCGGGCCGAAGACGCGGCAGATCACGTCGTAGATGACCCAGAACGCGGCCAGGAAGCCGAGCGCCGTGGCCACCGCGGCGGCAGGCGTCCAGTCGAACAGCGACTTGTCGATGAGGAAAGTGCCGGCGTTGTAGAGGTACATGACCGTGAACAACGCGAAGCCGGTGAGCCAGGTCGAGTAGCTCTCCCACATCGACCAGTGCAGCTGCTCGGGCAGCCGCGCCGGCGAGACCGGGTACTTCTGCTGGTGGTAGAAACCGCCGCCGTGCACCGCCCACAGTTCGCCGCCGATGCCCTTGGCGCGATCTTTCTCGTCGGCGGGCGGGGTCAGGCTGTTGTCGAGGCCGACGAAGTGGAACGACGCGCCGATCCAGGCGACGGCGGTGATCACGTGGGCCCAGCGCAACAGCAGGTTGACCCAGTCGAGCAGGTAGGCGTCCATCGCTCGGTGCTCAACTGCCGCGGTACGTCGAATAGGCCCACGGGCTGGCCAGCAACGGCACGTGATAGTGCAGCGCCGCGTCGGCCAGGCCGAAGTCGATCGGCACGCAGTCCAGGAACGGCGGCTCGGGCAGCACGACGCCACGCGCGCGGAAATAAGCGGCCACCTCGAACACCATCCGGTAGCGGCCGCATCGAAACGAGACATCGTCCAGCAAGGGTGCCTCGGCGCGGCCGTCGGCGTTCAATGTCCATCGGGCGATGACGTCAGCGGCGTCGCCAGCATCGTCTGCGCCCAGGCGATACAGCGTGACGACCATGCCCGCCGCGGGGCAGCCGTTCATGGTGTCGAGCACGTGCGTGGTGAGTTGTCCCATGGTTTCCTCCAGCGGCTTTCGTTTGGCTATGCTGTCATTCTCGACAGTTCGATTGCAGCTCAAAGTGTCGCGCACCTTGCGCTGGCACCTCTGTCAATGAGTTTCTCAAACAGCCCATGACGACCCCGGACTACCCTCGTGACCTGATCGGCCACGGCCGCACACCGCCGCATCCGAACTGGCCCGACGGCGCGAAGATCGCCGTCCAGTTCGTCCTCAACTACGAGGAGGGTGGCGAGAACTGCGTGCTGCACGGTGACCTGGCGTCCGAGACATTTCTGTCCGAACTGGTCGGCGCGCCGGCCTTCGAGGCGCGCCACCTGTCGATGGAGTCGATGTACGAGTACGGCTCGCGCGCCGGCGTCTGGCGCATCCTGCGCGAGTTCGAAAAACGCGCGTTGCCGCTCACGGTGTTCGGCGTGGCGATGGCATTGCAGCGCCACCCCGAACTGACCCGAACCTTGGTCGAGCAGGGCCACGAGATCGCCTGCCACGGCTGGCGCTGGGTTCATCACCAGCAAATGGCCGAGGCGCAGGAACGCAGCCACATCGAGATTGCCACCCGCATCATTCGCGAACTGACCGACGGACAGTGGCCGCTGGGCTGGTACACCGGCCGCGACAGCCCGAACACCAAGCGCCTGGTTGCCGACCACGGCGGCTACGAGTACGACAGCGACTACTACGGCGACGACCTGCCGTTCTGGATGCCCGTGGCCAGGTCAGACGGAAGCACGCTGCAGCGCCTGGTGGTGCCGTATTCGCTGGACACCAACGACATGCGCTTCGCGTCGCCGCAGGGCTTCAACACCGGCGAGCATTTCTTCAGCTACCTGCGCGATGCCTTCGACGTGCTGTACGCAGAGGGCGATGCCGCCCCGAAGATGATGAGCATCGGCCTGCATTGCCGCCTCATCGGCCACCCTGGCCGCTTCAGGGGGCTGCAACTGTTCCTCGACCACGTGCAGCAGCACGACCGCGTGTGGGTCGCACGGCGCATCGACATCGCACGGCACTGGCGGCAGGTGCACCCCGTCAATGCGGCCGCGCTGGCCTGACGCTTGCGTGCTCGCCGATCCCATCCACTGCAAGCCACGGAGCCCAGCATGACCGACCCGATCTTCACATCGTCCGCACGCCCGATCCTGGGTCGCCTGTCACGCCGCCAATGCCTGCGCCTCGCCTCGGGGGGCGCGGCGACGATTGCGTTCCCGGCGCTGGCCGCCTACCCGGACAAGCCGATCCGCATCGTCGTCACCTTCGCGGCGGGCGGGGCCAGCGACATCGTGGCCCGCGTGATCGGTGAGCAGCTGGGCAAGAAGCTGGGCCAGCCGGTGATCGTGGACAACCGCCCCGGCGCGGGCGGCAGCGTGGGCGGCAGCGCGGTGGCGCAGGCCGCGGCGGATGGCTACACGCTGATGCTGTCCAACTCCACGCCGGTGTCGATCGGCCCGTTCGCGCTCGAAAAGCAGCCCTACGACCCGCTGGCCGACTTCACGCACATCGCCTCCATCGGCTCTGCGCCGTGCGTGGTGATGGCCAACCCGGCGGCGGGCATCAACACCATCGTCGACCTCGAAAACACCGCGCGCAAGTCCGGGCAGATGCAGTTCGGCTCCGGCGGCCCAGCCTCCATCGGCCACATCTACGGTGAGCTGATGGTGCGCACCATGGGCATCAAGATGACCCATGTGCCCTACCGCGGCGGCGCGCCCATGACGACCGACCTGATCTCCGGAATCATCCCGGTCGGCATCGACGTGGTCACCGCTTTCGTGCCTTACTTCAAGAGCGGGCAGATCCGCCCGCTGGCCGTCACATCGGCACAGCGCTCGCCGCTGGTGCCCGATGTGCCGACGGTGCTCGAATTCGGCTACCGCAAGCTGGTGCTCGACAACTTCTTCGGCCTCAGCGGGCCGGCGAAAATGCCGGCCGACGTGGTGGCCCGGATCAACACCGCCTGCAACGAGGTGCTGGCACAGGCCGACATCACGAAGCGCCTGATCGAACTCGGCGTCACCGCCACACCGGGCACCCCGGCGGCGTTCACCGGCTTCGTGCGCGACCAGGTCAATGCGCTGTCGCCGCTGGTCAAGAGCATCCGCGTCACGCTGTAGAGCGCAGCATGTCCCTCACCTTGCAAGAGTTCAATGCGCTCGACGCGCCGGCCGCCCTGAAATGGCTGGGCGGGCTGTACGAGCACTCGCCGTGGATCGCCGAGGCGGCGCTGGCGCGGCGGCCGTTCCAGAGCCTCGCCCACATGAAGCTGGCCCTCGCGGCGGTGGTGCGCGACGCCGGCCGCGACAAGCAGGTGGCGCTGCTGCGCGCCCACCCCGAGCTGGCGGGCAAGGCGATGGCGGCGGGGTCGCTGACGGCGGAATCCACCGACGAGCAAACGCGCTGCGGCCTCACCCACTGCTCAGCCGATGAGCTGGCCACGATCCGCAAACTCAACGCGGCCTACACCGCCAAGTTCGGCTGGCCGTTCATGCTGGCGGTGCGCGGCCCGCGCGGCCTGGGGCTGACGCGCGCCCAGGTCATCGCCACCTTCGAGCGCAGGCTGGCGGGCCACCCCGATTTCGAGCTGGCCGAGTGCCTGCGCAACGTGCACCGCGTGGTCGAGCTTCGCCTGAACGACAAGTTCGCCATCACCCCCACGCTGGGCAACACGGTGTGGGACTGGGCCGAGGCGCTGGCAGTGCACACCGACCCCGGCTGCGCGGACAAGGGGCAGCTCACCGTCACCTACCTGACCGACGCACACCGCGCCTGCGCCGCACAACTGAGTGCGTGGATGCACGACTGCGGATTCGATCAGGTGGGCATCGACGCGGTGGGCAATGTGGTGGGGGTGTATTTCGGCACGCGCCCTCACCCCTGCCCTCTCCCAGAAGAAGAGGGAGTGAAGAAGACGCTGCTCACCGGATCGCACTACGACACCGTGCGCAACGCCGGCAAATACGACGGGCGGCTCGGCATCCTGGTGCCGATGCTGTGCGTGCGCGAGTTGCACGCGCAAGGCCGGCGCTTGCCGTTCGACCTCGAAGTCGTGGG
>JANNEI010000040.1:0-2498 GCA_031378565.1 Burkholderiales bacterium | reverse complement strand
CGTTGCTCGGCCTTCGGCGGGCAGCCGTACCAGTGGCCCTGGGCGCCGGTGATGAGGCGGGTCAGTCCGACGAGGAAGGAACCGGCAGCTTCGGCGCGTGTCATCGCCAGAGAGGTCAGTGCCTGAAGTGCCGCACGCCCGTCAGCACCATCGCGATGCCGCGTTCGTTGGCGGCGGCGATCACCTCGTCGTCGCGCATCGAGCCGCCCGGCTGGATCACGCAGGCGGCACCGGCATCGATCACCACGTCGAGCCCGTCGCGGAACGGAAAGAACGCGTCGCTGGCCACCGCCGAGCCTTGCAACGCGAGCCCGGCGTTCTCGGCCTTGATGCCGGCGATGCGCGCCGAGTCGATGCGGCTCATCTGGCCCGCGCCGACGCCCAGCGTCATGCCGCCACCGCAGAAGACGATGGCGTTGCTCTTCACGTACTTCGCGACCTTCCAAGCGAACATCAGGTCGTTCAACTGCGCAGCGCTGGGCTGCTTGACGGTCACGACCTTCAGTTCGCTGGCAACGAGTTCGCGGTTGTCGGCCGACTGGATCAACAGGCCCGAGCCGACGCGCTTCATGTCTTGCGCATTGCGGCCACCGCCGCTCGCGGGCAGCGCAATCTGCAACACGCGCGTGTTCGGCTTGGCAGCAAACAGCGCCAGCGCCTCCGGCGTGAAGCCGGGTGCCATCAGCACTTCGACGAACTGCTTGGCGACCAGCGCCGCGCCGGTTGCGTCGAGCTCGCAGTTGAAGGCGATGATGCCGCCGAAGGCCGAGGTCGGGTCGGTTTTGAAGGCTTTCGCATACGCCTCGGCCGCGTTCGCGCCCAGCGCCACGCCGCAGGGGTTGGCGTGCTTGACGATCACGCAAGCGGCGGGGGCATCAGCGGTGCCGAAGCTTTTCACGCATTCCCAGGCGGCGTCGGCGTCGGCGATGTTGTTGTACGAGAGTTCCTTGCCCTGCAACTGCTTCGCCGTCACCAGCGAACCGGGCGCGGGCTGCATGTCGCGGTAGAAGGCGGCGGTCTGGTGCGGGTTCTCGCCGTAGCGCAGGTCCTGCAGCTTGACGAAGCGGGGGTTGGTTTGCGCCGGGAATTCACTGCGGACGTTGTCACCGTGGCCGTCGGTTTGCAGCGACGACAGGTAGTCGCTGATGGCACCGTCGTAGACCGCGATGCGGTTGAACGCAGCCACCGCCAGCGCGAACTTCGTGGCCTGTGTGACCGCACCGGCTTTCAGCTCGGCCAGCACCTGCGGGTACTGCGCCGCGTCGGTCAGCACCGCCACGTCTTTCCAGTTCTTGGCGGCCGACCGCACCATCGCCGGGCCGCCGATGTCGATGTTTTCGATCGCGTCTTCCAGGGTGCAGCCGGGCTTCGCGACCGTGGCCTCGAACGGGTACAGGTTGACCACCAGCAGGTCGATGGTGGCAATGCCGTGCTGCGCCAAAGCGGCCATGTGCTCGGGCACGTCGCGCCGTGCCAGCAGGCCGCCGTGCACCGTGGGGTGCAGCGTTTTCACGCGGCCGTCGAGCATCTCCGGAAAGCCGGTGTGGTCGGCCACCTCGGTGACAGGCAGGCCGGCGTCACTCAGCAACTTGGCGGTGCCGCCGGTGGACAGCAGCGTGCAGCCCAGCGCGTGCAGCGCGCGCGCAAACTCGAGCACGCCGGTCTTGTCTGAGACGGAAATCAGGGCGGTGAGTGAGGTCATGTGAGGAGCGGGAAAGAGATGGGAGCCGGTGTCGAGGACAGCGTCGTGCGCACGTCGCTACTTGATCAACTTGTGCTCGACCAGCTTGCGCCGCAGCGTGTTGCGGTTGATGCCGAGCCACTCGGCAGCGCGGCTCTGGTTGTGTTCAGCGTGCTGCATCACCACGTCGAGCAGCGGCTTCTCGACCACCCGAAGAATCATCTCGTACATGGCCGCCGGCTCCACGCCGTGCAGGTCCTTGAAGTACATCTCCAGGCTGTCGCGCACGCATTCTTCGATGTGCTTCTTGCTGCTGTTGCTGCTCATGCTTGTCTTTGAATCGATTCGTCGTTCGCCGCTGCGGTGGCGGCAACAGCGGCAGGCAGGAGGTGGTGCGCGTCGGCCAGTTCGTCGAACCAGTCGGTGACGGCGCGCACCTGGCTCTCGCAGGTTTCCAGCAGGTTCATGTGGGCACGAAACACCTCGCCGCCGGGCAGTGCGCGCACCGCCCAGCCGATGTGCTTGCGCGCGGTGCGCACGCCGGCCCGCTCGCCGTACAAACCGTAGTGGTCGTGCAGGTGTTCCAGCATCCAGCGCTTGGCCTGCAGCACCTCGGGCGCGGGCAGGTGTTCGCCGGTTTCAAGAAAGTGCGCGATCTCGCGAAAAATCCACGGCCGGCCCTGCGCCGCGCGGCCGATCATCAGCGCATCGGCCCCGCTGCAGCGCAGCACCTCGCGCGCTTTCTCGGGCGAATCGATGTCGCCGTTGGCGACGATGGGAATCGCCAGCGCGGCCTTCACTGCCGCGACGGTGTCGT
>JANNEI010000031.1:0-1533 GCA_031378565.1 Burkholderiales bacterium | reverse complement strand
GGCCGATGGCTGCAAACGCTTCGAAGCAGCATTCAAGGGCGGCTGCCACTTTGTGCCCGCCTACACCCCGCCGCCGCTGACCAGCCGCGTCACGCCGCGCGAGCGCTGAGGCGCAGACGCTGGCCAGCGGGTCGGCTCAAGGTGGCGGTGGCGGTGGGGGCGGTAGAGGCGCGGGCGCGGGTGCCGGTGTTGTCTCGATCTCGGGCAGCCCCAGGTACTGCCGGGCCGCGCGAATCCACAGTTCGGCCAGCGCGCTGTCGAGCGGCGGTGCCTGCAGGTCGGTGCGGCGCGCGCGTGCGGCCTCGTAGCCGGCCATCAGCGTGTCGGTGGTCAGGCCGGCGAGCAGGTCCAGGCGACTCAGCCCGGCATCGATGAGGAGCAGCGCGGCCACGCCCGTCACGCCGCGCAGGGTCAGCAACGAAGCCTGCTGCGCCCACAGCGCCAGACGCACGCGTTGCACGCCCAGCAACGCTTCCAGGTAAGCCTGCGCGCGGGCACGGGTGCCCACCTGCACGAATTCGCCGATGGAAAATAGCCCCGCCGATTCGAGCTGTCGCGCCGATTCGGCGGTGACTTCGGGCAGCGCGGAAATCGGCAGCTCCGGCTGGAACAGGTTGGGCGTCCACACGCCGGCCAGGTTGTCCTTCGGCAGCGGCACCACCTGCAACGACAGCTTGGACAGCGATTGCGGCTCGATCCGGTCACCGGGCTGCACGAAGCGGTACTCGATGCTGCCCATCGGCGAGACCTGCACGAACACGCTGGCGTCGAGCTTGAAGTCGCGCACCGCGAAGTTGGACGTCGAGTTGCGCATGGTGGCCATGCGCTGCTGCAATTCGTCCAGGCTTTGCTGCACGCCACTCGCGAAATCGTCCGGTGCCGCCGGCCGTTCACGCAGCAGGGCCAGGTCGGCACTGAGCTTGAGGTTGCGGCTCTGCACCTCGCCGACCTCGCGCTTCAGCTGGTCGATGATGGCGCGCAGATTCTGCCGCTCGTCGGTGCCCAACGGCTGGTCGCTGGCGCTGGTGATGGGCGTGAAGATGCCGGTGATGCCGCCCACCGTCACCAGGCGCTCGCCGCCGATGCGCACCAGCGTCGCGTTGTTCAGCTTGTCGTCGGTGCGCTGCGGGTCGTCGGCCGCATCGGCACCCAGACGCATCGGTTGACCGATCAGCCTGCCGGTCTTGACCTCCCACAGACGTGCCGCGCGATCGGCGGACAGGGTCAGCACGCGCTCGCCTGCAAGGTCGAAGCAGGCTTCGAGCACGCTCGACTTGTGGCGCAGCGGGTCGCCCACCGGCTTGCCGGTGTCGGTGGACCACACGCCCGCGCGACCGTCCTCGCAGGCGGTGACCAGCAAGCTGCCGTCGGGGCCGCCGAAGCCGACATCCAGCACCGCGCCGTCGTGCAACAGCGGCTCGCGCACCGCACGGCCGGAGGCTGCGTCCCACAGCCGCGCCGTCTTGTCCTTGCCGGCAGTGGCCAGCAACTTGCCCTGGCCATGCATGTCGGCCGCCAGCAGGCCCTCGTGGC
>JANNEI010000018.1:0-1597 GCA_031378565.1 Burkholderiales bacterium | reverse complement strand
AGGGCCTCGATGCGGTAGTGCATCGGAAAGGGCTTTTGAAAGTGGCGCACCTCGCGCGGCACTTCGTTCTTGCGCGCCAGCACGTAGGCCGTCGTCGGCACTTCCCACTCGGTGCCCACCGCATAAGGTTTTTGCAGTACGTAGCGGCGCGGCTTGTCGAGCTGCGGCTCGCGTTCCAGCGGGTTGCGGCTGGCGATGCGGTAGATGCCGGTGGCGTCGCTGCGCAACCAGTATTCGACGCCGCTGTCACTGCGCCGCCGCCACGACGGCGCGCCGTCGATGGAGTCGCTGCCGCGATTGGCGAGCACCAGGGTTTCGCGCTCGGTGGCCTCGGCCTCGTCGATCACCGTCGACACACGGTAGGTCCAGCTGCGACCCTCGCCGAGCGGGAACAGCGCGTCGTCGGCCGGTGCCGACCCGCACGCCGCAAGCATGAGGCTCAGCGTGAAGACGAGGACGGCGCGGCACATCTCACTTCTCCGGCAACTGAGGTGACGGCAGGTCGCGAATCTTGATCTCCTGCTCGTCGTTGCCTGGCTTGAGCCAACCGATGCCGCGTGCATTGCCCGCCCTGGCCTCGGCCGTGCCCATCTGGCTGATGCCGTCGCGGCCCTTGCGCACGCCCGCGTCGATCTGCGCGTGCAGCTCCTTCGTGTAGGGCACCCGGTAGGCGCGCGGCTCCAGCTTCTTGACGCCCTCGCGCGGCTCGCTGACCCACATGAAGATGGAACCCGGCGTCTTGCCCGACGGCTCGTCGACCGCGGCGGCGAGCATCACGAAACGTTGCGGCAGCGCGTCGAGGCTCGGCACGCCCCAGATCTGATGCACCGCGTCGTTGCCGAAAAAGTAAAGCCCGGTCACGCCGAACACCAGCATGCCTTTCAGCCACGCCGGCCAGCGCGACCACAGCAGTGCGAGCAAGATCAGCAGCAGCAGCGCGGCGAACGCGAGAACGAGTGCCAATCCCATGACTCAGCGCCGCTCCACCAGGCGCGCCGGCAACGTATTGATACCGCCCACGCCGCCATCGGCAGCCACCGAAAAGCGCACCAGCGTCGCCTCGTCGCCGCGCTTGGCGAGTCGGTGCTGACCGTTGAACACCACCTCGGCGCGCGGGTTGACCTTGACCACCGACAGCGTCACATCAACCGGCTGACCTGCCTTTGCATCGCTCGATTCGACCTCTTTCGATTCGTAGTAATGCGCGTTGACGACGTACTCGCCCGGCACGACGCCGCGGATCGTCACCACCTCCTGCCGGAACGGGGTCACGATGCGCCTGCCGTTGACGACGATGGTGTTGTTTGACTGCCCGCGATCATCCCGGTCGAGGTACATCAGCCCGGCTTCACGGTTGCGGAACCACACCACTTCGCCGGCCGGATTGCGCACCCAGGCATCGATGTCGTTGGGGTCGAAGTCGGGCCACGACACGGTGATGATGTACTCGGCCTTGGCCGGCACGTCGCCGGCCTTCGACGTCTTCGGGTTCATCGCGAGCAGCGCGACGATGAAGCAGAACACGAACGCGATCAGCATGTTGAACAACATGTCGTAGAACGGGTCGACTTCCGGTTCGCGAGCATTGCGGCGTTGG
>JANNEI010000813.1:0-7368 GCA_031378565.1 Burkholderiales bacterium | reverse complement strand
ACCACCGGCGGCGGCGGCGCTGCCTCACGCTCCAGCATCAGCTTGGCCAGCCGCGGCGGCAGGTCCTGAGGCTGCGCGCGGTCGGGCTTGATCACCGGCAGCCAGGGCAATGCGACACACAGCAGCGCGCAGGTGACGAGCACCCTTTGCGACAGGCGCTTGAAGCGCAGTTCGTCTTCGGCCGAGCCGGCCCACGGCAGCACCGGCGCACGGAACGAGACGGCGGATCGGGGTGCCAGCGACAGCGCGGCGGTCACGAGTCGATCCTCTGCCGCACCGCGAACGACACGTCGCTGAAGTTGGCTCGCGCGCTGGTGAACATGATCTTGCGCAGCAGGCGGTACGGAATGTCCTTGTCGCCCATGATGGTCAGCCGCTTGCTCTGCGCCTCGTTCTCCTTGCGGATCACCTGGCGGCCGGCCTGCAGGTCCAGCTCGGCCTTCAGCGGCTCGATCAGGTCGCCGTCGGCACCCAGCACGTCGGCCACCATCGCCACCTTGCGCCCGTCGACCACGATCTCGGACGCGCTGACGATGACGATCACGGTTTCGCGCGGGCTCGTCTCGGCCACCGACTCGGGCAGGTGCACCGCCTTCGGGCTGGGCAGCGTTTCGACGCCGCCGGAGTTGGACAGCAGGAAGAAGATCAGGATCGTGAACACGTCGATCAGCGAGACGAGGTTCATGTCGACCATCGTCTGGTTGCGGCTTTTCCGCTCGGCGCGTTTTTGCAGCGGTGTGAGTTTCATCGTGCGCTCACCTTGTGCGGATCGGCGCGTCGCCGATCGAGATGTTGGGGAACAGCTCCGAGCGCACCAGCGTCTTGCCTTGAGTGATGTGGCCGGCACGCACCGCGTCCATCACCTGAACGAGGGTGTCGTACGGCGTGTTCGGCTCGGCCAGCACGGTGGCCTCGGTCTTGTCCGGAAAGCGCGTCTTGATCTGCTGGATCAGCGTGGACAGCGCACGCACATCGTGGCCGGTCGCGTTGTTCGGCACGCTCTGGATCAGCCCGCCGAGGCGGTCGCCGACCTCCAGCGATTCCGGTCGCACCACCACTTCGAGTTGCAGGTTGTCGGCCTTGAGTTGCTCGACCGCCGAGTTCTGCGCCGGCAGCGACAGGTCGATCACCGTCAGCCGCGTGAACACCGCAGTCGACAGCAGGAACGGCACCAGCACCACGATCAGATTGATGAACGCGGTGATCTCCAGGTGGGCCGCCTCTTTGCGAAGGCGTCGGACTCGCATGGTCGTTCAGCGAGTCGAGGCGCTGGCACCGGCCTGCTCGGCGCGCAGGCGCTGAACCAGGTTCAGGAAGCTCATCTTCGCTGCTTCCAGCCCATCGACGATCTCGCTCGTCTTGGCTTGCAGGAACGAGTGGATCAGCAGGAACGGGATGGCCACCATCAATGCGAACGCGGTGTTGTTCATCGCGATCGAGATGCTGGCCGACAGCAGCTCGGCCTTCTCGGCCGGGTTCACCTGCGCGACGGCCGTGAAGCCCTTGATCAGGCCGATGATGGTGCCCAGCAGGCCGACCAGCGTGATCACGTTGGCAAACGTTGCGATGTAGTGGGTGCGCTTCTCCAGGCGAGGCACGATTTCCATCATGCCTTCTTCCATGGCGGCGTCGAAGTCCTCGCGGCGGCCCGGGCTCTGCATGCGCACCAGGCCGTAGTTGACGATCTTGCCGACGGCCGCGTCGGACTTGGCCGTCACGCCCTGCACGTCCTTGAACTGGCCGTTCTGCAGCATCGGCAGCACCTGCGCCCAGACCTTGCGGTTGTCGCTGCGCGTGCGGTTGAGGAAAATGAAGCGCTCGATCGCGATCGTCACGCCGAGCGCCATGATCAGGATGCTGGGGTAGATGAAGAGGCCGCAATCCTGGAAGAATTTGACGGCAGTGCTGAAGAAGTCCATGGGGTGTTGCTCCGGTGAAATCGATGAAGGTGGAATCGGTGAAGATGAAAGCGGCTTACGGCTTTTGTGCCACGGGCAAAACAGGTGCGGCGGTGGTGGCGGGTGGGCTGGTGTCGGGCGTGCGCGCCTGAGCTTGCGAGACGTAGCGCATCTGGCGGCGGAACACCTCGCGGTCCACCGGCGACAACGCTTCGTCGAGCACGCTGACCAGCGGCCGGCCGGACAAATCGCCCGGCAGCGGCTTCTTCCACGGCACGATGTACAGCACCTTCGGCAGCTCGCGGTTGCCGATGATCTGGGTGCGGTCGATGTCGGCGCGGTCCTGCGCCACGGCGGGTGCAGCTCCCACGACAGCGGCGCTGATGGCCAGGGCCGCGCCAACGATTCGGAGGGATGTCATGGCTGCTCCTTTCGACTCACGGTGATCGGTGCGGGCTTGCGGTTCTTGAGCTCGGCCACCCATTTGGTCACCGCCGCATCGCCGCTCGGCGACAGCACGAGGAAGCGGTCGTACAGCGGCAGCGCACGCGCGCCGTCGCCGAAGTACATGTCGTGCAGGATGCCGAGGTTCAGGTGCGGTGCTGCGTAGCCCGGGTCCAGCGCAATGGCCGCCTCGTACGACTCGCGGGCCTGGTCGAACTGGCCGGCCGCGCGGTAGCTGACGCCCAACTGATTCAGGTAGACGGGTTGCTTCGGGTTCAGCCGCACCGCTTGTTCGAGCGCGGCCACCGCGTCGGCCAGCTTGCCGTTCTGGCGATGGATGACGCCCAGGTTGGCGTGCGGCCCGCCCAGTTCGGGGCTGGCTTGCACCAGCGCCCGGAAACCGCGCTCGGCTTCGTCGGTGCGGCCGGCGCGAAGCGCACGAGTGGCGTCATCGAACGTGCGTTGCGTCGCGGCGCTCACCGGCGTGTCGACCCTGGCCGCCTGTGCGACGGCGGCCGGTGCCGCAACCACCGCAGCCACTGCCGGCGCAATGGCCTGCTGCGCTGCCTTGAACGGTGCGCTCACCGAGGCACAGCCTGCCGCAAACAGAACCACCGACAGCACGCCGGCCCGAACCACGATGTCAGCGAATCGCATCGACCACTCCTTCGACTCTTTCGAGCTTTCCGTAGCGCACCGGCCGCAGTTCACGCAGGGCGTCGAAGCTGCTCTTGACCCATTTGTCGTAGACGCCCAGCGCGGCGCGGCGCGCGTTCACCTCGTGCAGCTCGGTGGCTTTTTCCTCGAACGGAAAGGCCTGTTCTTCGAGCAGCACGTCGTACTGTTCGCGTTCGGCCTTCGACAGTTTCTTCGGCCGCTCGGACGCCATCAGCGCCTTGCCGAAATCGCGGTACACCACGGCGATGCGGAAGGTGGCTGCGGTGGTCACGTCGGCCACGCCGTAGTCGGCGGCCACGGCGTAGGCCTTCAGCGTTTCTTCCATCCTTGCCTTCTTCAGCTTCAGCTGTTTTTGCAGCGGCTCGGTCAGCGCGACCTTTCGGTACGCCTCGGCCACCGGCTCGGCCAGCGCCAGCGCGGCGGTGGCACCCAGATAGCGGGTGCGGTCGGTGCGCGCGCCAGCACCGTTCTGGTCGGCCTGGAAGATGTCTTTCATCAGCGCGAACTCGCGCGCGGCGTTGCCGTCGCTGCTGGCGATGCGCGCCAACCGGTAGCGCGCTTCGACGGCCGCTTCGAGCGGCTGCGGGTTCTGCGCCAGGTAGCGCTCGAAGGCCTTGGCCGCCGCTGCGCGCGAGCCGGCTTTCTCGAACAGCTCGGCGGCTTGCCACAGCGCATCGCGCACGGTCTTCGGGTCAGTGCTGCTGGCGGCGAGCCGTTCCAGTTCACCGGCAGCGCCGGCCCACTGCCCCTTTTCCAGATAGGCCAACGCCAGCTTGCTGCCGACCTCGGCCTGCAGCGGATGGTTGGGGAAACGCTGGCGGAAGTCTTCGAGCGTCAGAGTTGCCGCGTCCCAGTCCTTCAGCGCGATCAGCGACGCCGCGGCGTCGTACTGCGCCGTGGCGCGCACCGCCGATTGCGGTGCCACGTTGCCGACCCGCGCGAAGTGACCGACCGCGTCGCGCGCCTGGCCTGCGGCACGCGCCTGTTCGCCCTGCTTGTAGATCGACGCGGCCTGCCGCTCGACCAGCTCCATGCGGCCCGCGGTCTTGTCCGCCGTCAGCTTCAGCACCTCGGCATAGGCTTGCTCGGAACGGTCGAACGCGCCGCGCTCGAACGCGGTGTGCGCCAGCACCGTCCAGGCGGTGCGCCGCTGCGCGTCGGCCGCCGCCGGCTGGCTGTCGATCACGCGCCGGGCGATGCGCGCGGCCTGCTCACCCTCCTGCAGCGCGTAGAGTTTTTCGGCCGCATCGGCCAGCACCGGCGCAGCCCGCGCGTCACCGCTGAACGCGTCGGCAAAGCGCAGCGCGCTGGCCACGCCGGCACGCTGCAAGGCAGGCAGGTCGGCCGGGGCAGACTTCTTTTGCTGCTGCGCGTAGCCCAGCAAGGCCGCGTAGCCGGCGTCGGCGCTCCTCAAATGTGCCGGGTAGCCGTAGGCCGTCTTCTCGTACTCGGCGCTGGCCTCGGCAAAGCGTGCGTCCTCGAACAGCAGTTCGGCCAGCAAGAAGTTGTTGGCCGAAGCTTGCGGGTCCGCCGGGAACGAATCGAGGTAGGCGCGGTACCAGCGCACGGCCTCCTGGTAGTCGGCCGTGGCCTTGCTCTTTTGCGCTGCCGCGTGATGGTGGCGCGCCAGTTCGGCCACGTGGGTCTTGACCAGTGGCTGCGCCTTGTCCCAGCCCTGCGGATTGGCGCGGCGGAACTCGCTGGTGTTGCCGTAGCGGGCCACGTACTCCTTCTTCGCGTCGAGCGCCAGCGTGCCGAAGCCGGAGCGTTCGTAGATCTCGATCACGCGGGCCTGCAACACAGGTGCCTGCGCATGCAGCGGGTTGCGCCGCGCGAACAGCCCGAACGTGTCGGCTGCGTCCTTGGTGCGCTCTTGCTTGATGTACAGCTCGCCGAGCTGCTCGTAGACGCGGAACTCGTACGAGCGGCGGGCCGGCGAGTCCATGAACGCAGGAATCGATTCGGCACCTTGCAGGTTGGTCAGGCTCAGACTGGCCACGCGGAAGGTGTCTTCCGCCAGTTCGCGGTCGGCGCGGCTCAGGCCAGCCAGCGTTTCCAGGCCACCGTCACCTTCGGGTTCATCTTCACCACGCGCGACTTTCAGATCGAGCACCCCGAAGAACGACAGCAGCGCTTCTTCGAGCCGGCCCTGCTTGAACAGCGACCAGCCGTGCATGTAAAGCGCGCGGTCGTGGTACTGGCTACCGCCGCTGCCGCCCTTGCCGTCGCCCGACTTCAGCACCGTGGCGTAGGCCTTCTCGGCGCTGGCGTAGTCGCGCGCGCTGAACAGCAATTCGCCACGCCGGAACTGCACCTCGTCGCGCACCTTGGTGGCCGGGTAGTCCTTCACCAGGCGGTCCAGCGTCTTCAACGCCGCGCCCAGGTCGCCGCCCTGCTCCTGAGCGCGCGCCAGCTGGTACAGCACGCGGTCGTTGGCCGGGTCTTTCGGATAAGTTTTCAGGAACTCCTGATAGCGCGCGATGGCGACCCGGTAGTCGGGGCCGGCCGTCGCCTCGCCGCTGGCGCTGCGGTTGTCGGCGCTGTCCATCTCCAGGTCGCCGATTCGGCGCATCGCCTCGGCCCGCTGCGGTGCCTTGGGCGCGACGTCCAGGAACTTCTTGTAGGCCGCGATCGCCTGCGTTTCGGTGGCCTGGATGCCTGCGTCCTTCTCGACCACCACCGAGCGGCCGGCCAGCGTCTTCAGCGTGGGCTCGTTGTCGGGCGTGCCGCGCTTGCCGGCGCACGCGGCCAGCAGGCACGCCGCCGTCAGCATCACGCCGAGGCTTCTATGGCTTGGCCGCATGCTCTGCATCCTTCTTGCCGGTGTTGCGGTCATTCGATCTGTCGTAGGCGCGGTCGTAGAGCTGGGCCACGGCAAAGCGGGCCTGGGTCGAATAGACCGCGAGGCGCTCCTTCTGGCGCGTCAGCTCGGCCACCGCGATGTCCTGGACCTGGCCTTGCTGTTCCTTCGCGAGTGCGGCAACGCGCGGAATCGCGGCCTGCAGCAGCGGGGTCAGCGCGGCGATGCGTTTCGCAAACAGCTCGAAGCGCGCGGGCTCGTCGCGCTGCGCCTGCGCCAGTGCGGCGTCGCGCTGCAGCGCCTGCGTCAGCTCGGCTTCGATGGCTTGAATCTCGCGCTTCGCCTGCCACACGCGCGACGGCCGGTCCTGCGCGAGCTGCCAGGTCAATGCGCCGGCGGCCAGGCGAATGCGTTCACGTGCGGAATCAAACTCGGGGTTCGCACCCGCCTCTTTCAGCGCTCCCTGCACGCGGGCCACGCGCGCCAGCAGATCGACCTGCCTGGCATCGGCAAACGCCACACCGTCGGATTGCGATTCGCCCTGCGTCACCTCGGCCGCCACGGCGTCGCCCCGCTTGCGCAGGCCGTCCAGCCCGATACCGCTGGCGCGCTCGCGCACTTGCGGCAGGCGTTCGGCAAAGGCCTTGCGGCGGGTCGCGAGCATGTCGTCGAACACACCCAGCTTGTCGCGCCACTCTTCCAGGTTCTTGCTCAGGAAGCGCAGGTCGCGGAAGTTCTTGAACGCTTCCTGGAACTCGTGCTGCGACAGCACCTGCGCCAGATGGGCCGCGTGCGGCATCTCGGGCAGCTCGTCGATGCCGCGGAACCAGCCCATCGCGTCGCTTGCATTGCGGTCGAGCAGGGCAGCAACCAGCTTGCCGGAGCGGATCGCAGCCACCGATTCGTCGAGGCCGGTGGCCTCGCGGGAGAAGGCGTTGATCGCATCGTTGTAGCGGCCCAGCGATTGACTGTGGGCACCGAGTTCGGCGTAGGCGTGGGGGACCGCGATCTGCGCTTCGAGCGCGGCGGAATCGCTGACATCGCGCTGCGCCAGTTCGAGCCAGGGCACCAATGCCAGCTTCGGGTCCTTCAACGCGCTGGCGGCCCAGCCGAAGCCCAGCAGCGCCTTGTTGGCGTGCAGGCTTTTCAGTCGCACCCGCTCCAGGTAGGTGCGCGCGGCCTTCGGCTGGTTGTCGGTCAGGGCCGAGAAACCCAGCGCCACGTTGGCGCGGTCGCGCAGGCTGCGGTATTCCTCGTTCTCGGCGGGTGCGCGGCCCAGTTCGTCGAGCACCGCGCTGCCGCGTGAGGCATCGCCCGCCTTGATCAGCGCAATGCCGAGATTGAAGCGAACGTAGCGCGCGCCCGGGCTCTTGCGGTCCATCGCGCCGAGCGTGCTGGCCGCACCTGTGTAGTCACCACGCGCCATCAACAGGTTGGCCTGCAGCAGGCCGCGCTCTTCCTGCAATTCGGGTGGCAGGTTGTTCTCGATGCGTGCCATCGCGGCTTCGGCTTCGGCCTGGTAGCCGCGCTGGAAGCGGATCTTCGCGA
>JANNEI010000805.1:0-1556 GCA_031378565.1 Burkholderiales bacterium | reverse complement strand
CCGGCCAGCAGGCGCAGGCGGCCATCACGTCGCGGTGGAAATGCAACGTGCCCTTCGGTGTGCCGGTGGTGCCCGAGGTGAAGGCCATCAGGCAGGTGTCGTCGGCGGCGGTGGCAACGTTGTCGAACTGCGTGGGCTGGTTTGCGGCGCGCGCTTCCAGGTCGTCCGCCGACGTGCCGTTGACGTGCAGCACCTGCTTCAGCGTCGGGCAGTTAGGCAAGGCCAGGTTCAGCTCGTCGGCCAGCCGCGCATCGCACAGCGCATGGCTGATCTGCGCCTTGCCGATGATCTGCGTCAGCTCTTTCGCGCGCAGCAGCGGCATGCTGCCCACCGCGATGCCGCCGGCCTTGACCACCGCGAACCAGCAGGCTGCGAGCATCGGCGAGTTGGCGCCGCGCAGCAGCACGCGGTTGCCCGGCACCAGGCCCAGGTCGTCGACCAGCACACGGGCGATGCGGTTGGCGTGGTGCAGCAGGTCGGTATAGGTCCAGCGGATGCCGATGCCCTGAATGCAGAGTCGATCACCGTCACCCTCCGCCACGCGGCGGTCCAGCAGTTCGCTGGCGCAATTGAGCTGCGCGGGGAACTCCAACTCGGGACGGTCGAACACGAACTCGGGCAGTTGCTCGGGCGGCGGCAGGTGGTAGCGCGCGAAGGTGTCGGTGTGGGCGGTCATCACGTTGCCCTCAGCCTTGTGCAGCCTTCAACAGGTCGCGCCCGATGATGAGCTGCTGCACTTCGGTGGCACCTTCGTAGATGCGCAGTGCGCGAATCTCGCGGTACAGCGACTCGACCATCGCGCCCGAGCGCACGCCTTCGCCGCCGAACAACTGCACAGCCGCGTCGATCACCTGCTGCGCGCCTTCGGTGGCCGCCATCTTGGCCATCGCGGCCTCGCGCGTCACCACGCGGCCCTGGTCGCGCAGCCACGCGGCACGGTAGGTCAGCAGCGCGGCGCTGTCTACGGTCGTGGCCATCTGCGCCAGCTTCGCCTGCGTGAGCTGGAAGTCGGCCAGCCGCTGGCCGAACATCGGCCTTGAAATGGCGCGTTGCAAACCTTCGTGCAACGCGCGCCGCGCAAAGCCGAGTGCGGCCGCTGCGACCGAAGTGCGAAAGATGTCCAGCGTCTGCATCGCGATCTTGAAGCCCTGCCCGGCCTCGCCCAGCCGCTGCGATTTCGGCACGCGGCAGCGCTCGAAGCGCAACCGAGCCAGCGGGTGCGGGGCAATCACCTCGATGCGCTCGGCAATGTGCAGCCCCGGCGTGTCGGCATCGACGATGAAGGCCGAGATGCCGCGTGCACCCGGCGCTTCGCCGGTCCGCGCGAACAGCACGTAGAAGTCGGCGATGCCACCGTTGGAGATCCAGGTTTTTTCGCCGTTGATGATGTAAGAATCGCCGTCGTCGGTGGCGCTGCAAGCCATTGCTGCCACGTCGGACCCGGCGTCGGGCTCAGACAGCGCAAAGGCAGCGATGGCCGACCCGTTCGCCACACGCGGCAGGTAGCGCGCGCGTTGCGCGGCCGTGCCGTGCAGGCTGATCGCGCCGCTGCCCAG
>JANNEI010000787.1:0-1914 GCA_031378565.1 Burkholderiales bacterium | reverse complement strand
GCCCACGCTGTCCACCCTGGCCGGCGTGGCGCAGGTCAACATCAACGGGGCCAAGCGGTTTGCGGTGCGAGTGCGCGTGCAGCCCGATGCGCTGGCCGCGCGCAACATCAGCCTGGACGAACTGAGCGCCGCGCTGAAGGCGGCCAACGTCAACACGCCGGTCGGCACGCTGGAGGGCAGCAAGCAGACGCTGACGCTGCAGGCGAATCGCCAGTTGCGCAATGCGGCCGAATTCGGTGAGCTGATCGTCAGCACGCGGGGTGGCTCGCCGGTGCGCCTGCGCGAGGTGGCGTCGGTCGAGGACAGTTATGAAACCTTGAAGTCGGCCGCCAGCTTCAACGGCGAGACGTCGATCTCGCTGTCGGTGCTGCGCCAGCCCGACGCCAACACGGTGGCGGTGGTCGATGCGGTGAAGGCGATGCTGCCCACCTTCAGAGCGCAGTTGCCGCAGTCGGTGACGATGACGCTGGTGAACGACCGGTCGGTGTCGGTGCGGGCGGCCTTGCACGACGTGACGCTGACCATGCTCGGCACGATTGCGCTGGTGGTGCTGGTGATCTTCCTGTTCCTGCGCCGCTTCGTCGCCACCGTGATTCCCACCTTGTCGTTGCCGGTGTCGCTGATCGGTGCCGTCGCGATGCTGTTCGGCCTGGGCTACAGCCTCGACAACATTTCGCTGCTCGGCCTCACGCTTGCCGTGGGGCTGGTGGTGGACGACGCCATCGTGATGCTGGAAAACATCATGCGTCACGTCGAAGAAGGCGTCGAGCCGTTCCAGGCCGCGTTGCTCGGTTCGCGCGAGGTGGGCTTCACCATCATCTCGATCTCGACCTCGCTGGTGGCGGTGTTCATCCCGATCTTCTTCATGCCCGGTGTGATCGGCTTGCTCTTCCACGAGTTCGCCGTCGTCGTCTCGCTGGCGATCGTCGCCTCGGCGTTTGTCTCGCTGACGCTGGTGCCGATGCTGGCCGCCCGCTTTCTCAGCGACGAGGCGCACAAGAAACCGCCGGGGGCGCTGGTTCGCTCGTTCGAGCGCGGCTTCAACGCGGTTTTGCGTGGCTACACCCGCACGCTCGACGGCGCCTTGCGGCACAGGGGCTGGGTGTTGCTGGTGGCAGCGGCGACCTTCGCCGCCACCGCCTACCTTTTCATCGACATCCCGAAAGGCTTCTTCCCGCAGGAAGACATCGGCCAGATCAGCGTGTCGACCGAAGCCTCTGAAGACACTTCGTTCGAGGACATGGTGCGCCTGCAAAACCGCGTGGCCGCGGTGTTCCGCGCCGACCCTAACGTGGCCACCGTGAATTCCTTCAACGGCGGCGGCGGAGCGCAAAACACCGGGCGGCTGTTCATCAACCTGAAAGCCCGCGGCGAACGGCCCGAGATGAAGCAGGTGATCGAAGACCTGCGCCGCAAGTTGCGTGACGTGCCGGGCATTGCCGTCTTCATGCGGCCGATCCAGAACCTGCAACTCGGCGGCCGGCCGAGCAAGGCGCAGTACCAGTACATCCTGCAAAGCGTGCAGGCTGACGAGATCAACGCATGGGCGCAGCGTCTGCAGGAGAAGATGCGCCCCGATGCGATGTTCCGCGACGTCACCAGCGACTCGCAACTGCGCGGCTTGCAGGCCTCGCTGAAGATCGACCGCGACCGTGCCAACACGCTGGGCGTGTCGATCGACGGCGTGCGCTCGGCCTTGTTCAGCGCCTTCGGTGAGCGCCAGGTGTCGACCATCTACACCAACGTCGACAGTTACCCGGTGATCATGGAGGTGGTGCCCGCCGCCCGCCAGGACGAGAGCGCGTTCGGCAATGTCTTCGTGCGCTCATCGACCGGTGCGCTGGTGCCGCTGTCCAGCTTCACCACGGTCGAGCGCAGCGTCGGGCCGACGTCGATCAACCATGTGGGCCAACT
>JANNEI010000783.1:0-3540 GCA_031378565.1 Burkholderiales bacterium | reverse complement strand
CGCCGGATGAGACATCCCGTGTCAACCTGTACTCGACGGGCCGCCGCGCCGGGCCGCCCCAAGCAAGGCCCGACCCGCCCGGCGGGTCGATTGCCGTACTCGGCAATCGGGGTGCACCAATGAGCACCCGACACCTCGACCTGGGCTGCGGTGCCGTGCCGCGCAACCCTTACCGCCGCGACGAAGCGCATGCGGTCGATCTGGCGCTGCCAGCGGAGATGGACCCGGCCCGCTTCAAGGTGGCCAACCTCAGCCTGGAGCCGATTCCGCACCCCGATTCAAGCTTCGACTCGGTCTCGGCCTTCGACTTCCTGGAGCACATTCCGCGCGTGCTGGGCACCGCCGACGGGCGCGGCACGCGCTTGCCCTTCATCGAGCTCATGAACGAAATCCACCGCGTGCTCAAACCCGGCGGCCTGCTGTACGCACTCACACCAGCCTACCCGCACGCCTCGGCCTTCGTCGACCCGACGCACGTCAACGTGATCGCCGAGGGCACCGCGCACTATTTCTGCGGCAAGACGCCGCTGGCGCGCCAGTACGGTTTTCATGGCAGCTTCGATATGCGACGCAATGAATGGGGAATGCTGCCCGAGGTCTTCACACCCGACATGACGATGGGCTGGCGTCGCAAGCTCAGGCGCTGGCGTTTGCGGCACCGCGGCCGCTTGTCGCACCTGGTTTGGGAGTTTGCCTGCGTCAAGCCTGAACCTTGAGGAGCTTGCGGATGCCTGGATCGTTCACCGATTGGTGGCGCACCTGGCGGCGCGGCTTGAAGGCGCGCATGCCCTATGTGCGAAAACGCGAACACCGCGTCCTGCAACGCAAGTACGCCGAGCTGATCGCAGCGCTTGACGGAGTCGCCACACCAGCGGCGCAAGCCCGCCTGCACACTGCCAAGCCGCTGGCACGCGGGCTGTCGGGCGAGGTGTGTTTTTTCGTCAGCCACGCACCCGAACCTGAGCTCAAACCGCATGTGAAGGAACACCTCGCGCAGTTGCTGGCCGCCGGCATCTCGGTGCTGCTCGTCATCAACACCGACCTCGATCCGCACCGCATACGGATCGACCCCGCGTTGCAAAGCGTATTGAGCGGCGTGCTGATTCGCGAGAACACCGGTTTCGACTTCGGCGCCTGGGCGCATGTCTATGCGTTGTGCCGCGAAAACGGAATCGACACCGCAGGCTGGACGCGCCTCTTCCTCGTCAACGACAGCATCGTCGGCCCGCTCGACGCAGCGAACTTCAGTCGAATGATCGAACGCGTGCGCCACTCCAGCGCTGCGGTGGTCGGCCTGACCGAAAGCCTGGCGCCGCTTCGCCACCTGCAAAGCTACTTTCTGGTCTTCAACGCCGCCGCGTTGCGCAGCGCGTTCGTGCAACGGCTGTGGCTGCGTGTGCTGAATTTGCCGACCAAGCAGCAGGTGATCGACGTCTATGAAACCCGCCTCACTGCCCTGCTCACCGAACACGGCCTGCCCTGCGAAGCGCTGTTCCCCGCGCTGTCTGGCGATCCATTGAGTTCGGACGACACCTCGTTGCGCTGGGCCGGGCTGCTGCGAGCCGGCTTTCCGTACATCAAGGCCCGTGTGCTGGCGCAGTTGCCTGAGTCGCAGCGCAGGGGACTGGGCGGTCGCTAGAGGCGCTTGCGTGCCAGCGCGATGTGGTCGGTCGCGGTCTGGTTGCGCAACAAGACCTGCATGTCGACATGCTCGAACATGCGCTCGATCAGGGCCATGTCGAACACGTGGTGGTGCAGACACCGATTTTCGAAGTTCGACAGCGAGCGCTGGCGGAACGATTCAAGATCGCCCGACGCACTGTCCATCGAACGGTCGTGTCGCAGCAGAATCTCGTCGAGGTGGGTCAGGTCGTGCTCGTCGGTGTCGCGCAGCAGATCGTCCAAGAGGTGATCGAAGCGGGTGGTCTCGCGAAGGTGGTCGAAGCTGTTTTCCTTGCGCGGCAGCACCAGCAGGATGTGGCCACCGGGCTTGACCACACGCCGCCATTCGCACAGCGCCTTCAGCGGGTTGGCCAGGTGCTCGAGGTTGTTGCACGAAAGCAGGAAGTCGTAGCGCGCTGAAACGATGGCCTTCAGGTCTGCGCCCTCGCCGATGAACTGTTGGCCTGCCCGGCCTTTCATGTACTGAAAGGTGCGCCCCTCGGTCAGCGCGCCTTCCCAGACGGTTTGCGTGCTGAAGTTCACCCCGTCCAGCGATCGAATCACTTTGTAGATTGGCAGGTCACGGCGAAACAACTTGCTCGGCCCGCCGATCTCGATGCCCGATTGGTCGGCCAACAGCGCCTGGTAGGCGGCGTGGTTGTCCATCGGTGCGCGAAAGGCACGCTTGAGGTTGCGCATCAACTTGGCCAGTGGCGACAGGCTCATCTTGTCGAATGTGCCAGCAACGGCGCGTCGTGCGCCAGCAGGTGCGCTTCGCCGTGTTCGATGATGAAGTAGCGGAATGCCTCGGCCGCCGGCGACAGCACTTTCGATTGCAGGCGCACCACGTTCCACATGCGCATCACCGGCGTGCCCTCGATGTCGAGCACGCCCAGCAGGCCGCTGCGCACCTCGAGGCCCAGCGTGTGCAGCGACAGGAACGACAGGCCCATGCCGGCGATCACCGCCTGCTTGATCGCCTCGTTGCTGGAGATGTCCATCGTGATGCGCGGCTCGAAACGGCGTTCGGCGAAGAATGCCTCCATCGCATCGCGCACGCCCGAGCCGCGCTCGCGCACGATGAGCGGACGACCTTCGAGCGCACTGAACGGCAGCGGCCCCGACCCCAGCAGCGGGTGCCCGGCGGGGCACACGAACACCAGCGGGTGCGCGGCGAACGACTCGGAGCGCGTCGAGATTTCGGTGGGCGGTCGGCCCATCACCGACAGGTCGACTTCGCCGCCCCGCATCCAGCCGATCAGCTGCTCGCGGTTGCCTGCCACCCGCAGGTGCAGGTCGACGCGCGGATGCTCTTGCTGGAAGCGCGCGAGCAAGGTCGGCACGAAGTACTTCGCGGTGCTGACGATGCCGATGGTCAACACGCCCTGCTCCAGCCGCTGGAAGCGGGCCATCGAGTTCTCGGCGTTCTTCAACGAGGCCAGCAACTGCCGCGCGTGCACCAGGAAATATTCGCCCGCCGTCGACAGCGACACCGCGCGCCCCTCGCGGTCGAACAGCGGCAGGCCGACCTGGCTTTCGAGTTCCTTGATCTGCATCGAAACGGCCGGCGGCGTCAGGTGCAGGGTGGCTGCGGCGCGGCTCATGCTGCCCTGCTGCGCCACCTCGATGAAGACCCGCAACTGTCGGAATGTGATGTTCATAAGGGTCTGCCCTCGATCAGCCCGAGCTTACCGGTTGCGGAAGAAAGTCTGACTATCCCTGAACTGTCGGCCACCCTACAGTGCTGCTGACTCGACGTGCATCGCGACCCACAGCCACCCAAGGAGCCCTCGTGAACAAACCCGTGGAACAAGGCGTCATCACCGACGCGAAGAAGCGCTACAGCGCTGGCGTTCTCAAGTACAAGCAGATGGGCTA
>JANNEI010000768.1:0-2570 GCA_031378565.1 Burkholderiales bacterium | reverse complement strand
CACCACCTTGCGCCTGCAGCGCGCGGTGACCTGAGAAAGCTCCCATGTCCACAGTCTTGATGAACATCGGCGCGCGCGCCATGTTCGCCAACCAGGCCGCGTTGCAGGTGATCGGCAACAACATCGCCAACGCCAACACGGTGGGCTATTCGCGCCAGTCGATCGAGCTCGCGACGGCGCTGCCGCAGTTCAGCGGGGCCGGCTACTTCGGCAAGGGCGTCGACGTGAAAACCGTCAGCCGCGCCCACAACGAATTCCTGTCGCGCGAGGTGGGCTTGTCGCGATCGCAGGCCAGCGCCGACGCCACCCGCTCCGCCCAGTTGAAGCAACTCGAGAAAGTGTTCCCGCTCGGCGAGACCGGGGTCGGCCACGCGGCCAATGAGTTCCTGAATGCCTTCGTCGATGTCGCCAGCCAGCCGCAGGACGTCGCGTCGCGCCAGGTGGCGCTGGCCCGGGCCGAAGAGATGGCGGCGCGTTTCCGCAGCGCGGGCGAGCAGTTGGACAACCTGCAAAGCGGTGTCAGCCATGGGCTGCAGGCGGCGGTGTCGAACGTCAATTCGCTGGCCGCGCGTTTCGCCGACCTGAATGCGCAGATCGCCGGCACGCGCGGGTCTGGCCATGAGCCGAACGACCTGCTGGACCAGCGCGACCAGGTGCTGCGCGAACTGAGCGACCAGTTGCAGGTCAGCTCGGTGCCGGCCAGCGATGGCTCGCTGAGCCTGTTCATCGGCGGCGGTCAGGCGCTGGTGCTCGGCGGCAAGGCGAATCCGCTGGTGGCCACCCCGCACGAATACGACGCCCGCAAGCTGCAGATCGGCCTGCGCGAAGGCGGTGCATTGCGCCTGCTGCCCGATGCGCTGATCACCGGCGGCGCGATCAGCGGCCTGCTGCGTTTTCAGCAGGATGACCTGACCGCGGCGCGCAACCTGCTCGGCCAGATGGCTGCCGCTGTGAGTGGTGCCGTCAACAGCCAGCAGGCGCTCGGGCTGGACCAGAAGCAGCCGGCTGCCGCAGGCGGCCCGATCTTTGCGGCCGGGCTGCCCGAGGTGCTGGCCTCGTTGTTCAACGCGAAAGACATCAACGGCACGCCGCTGGCGTCGTACGTGAACGGCCTGGGGGTTCGGGTGCCCTCGGTCGGCGTGACGGTGACCGACGCATCGCAGCTGGAAGCCAGCGACTACGAATTGCGCAGCGACCCGGCAGGGCAGGCCGGCGTGTACCAGTTGACGCGCCTGAGCGACGGGCTGGTTCGCACACTGGCCGCCGGCGACATGGTGGACGGCTTCAGGCTCGATGTGAGAGCGCCGTTGCCTGGGTCGACCGACCGCTTCCTGTTGCGCCCGGTGGGCAGTGCGGCAGCCAACATTCAACGCGTGCTGGACGACCCGCGCGGCATTGCCGCCGCAGCCTCGTTCACCGGCAGCGCCGGCAGTGCCAACACCGGCACGGCCAGCGTGGCGTCGGTGCAGGCGGTCAGCACCGCGGCCGACCGCACGCTCAGCGCCAGCCTGAGCTTCACCTCCGGCACCGGCAACTACGACTGGCAGTTGCTCGACAGCGCGAACGTGGTGGTGTCGAGCGGTTCGGCCACCTGGCAGGCGGGCCAGCCGATTGCGTTGAATGGTTGGGAGATGCAGATCAACGGAGTGCCGGCCAGCGGCGACACGTTCAGTGTGGTGGCCACGGCGTTCCCGGCCGGCAACAACGGCAACGCGAAGGCGTTGGTGGCGCTGCGCGACCTGGACATCGTCGGCCGGCGCGTCAATGGTGGCAGCGTGCAGGCGGGCAACACGTTGACCGATGCATATGCGAATGCGTTGACCGAGGTGGGAGTGCGGGTGCAGAGCCAGCGCACGTCGGAGCGGATTTCGACCAGTGTGGCGGCGGATGCCGAACTGGCCCGTTCGTCGCAGGCCGGTGTCAACCTGGACGAGGAAGCGGCCCGGCTGATCCAGTTCCAGCAGGCGTATCAGGCCTCGGCCAAGATTCTTCAGGTTGCGCAGAGCACGTTCGATACTTTGCTGCAGATATCGCGATGAGTGGTTCTTTAGTGGGAAGGTCATTTTTACTACGTGAGTCCGCGCCGGGTGTCGGCCCGGCTGCCGAGTAACTTTCATTTGCGGGGCCAAATGAAAGTCACCAAAGCAAAGGCCCTGAACACACATTTGAGCTGTTCTTCCGGCTAGAAGATGCGGCTGTTGAAGATGGCCTCGGCTTGGTCTACCGAGCGCTACTTGACGATCGCTTCGCTGGTCTTCGTCCCGCGTTTTGGCTCGTCTTGACCGAGAGAATATTCGGCCCGCTCGGTCAAGTTCGGGCTCATGACCTCTGTGCAAATGGGCTGCACAAATCGTATTCAGGCCCTTTGCTTTGGTGACTTTCATTTGGGCCCGCAAATGAAAGTTACTCGGCAGCCGGGCCGACACCCGGCGCGGACTCACGCATGAAAGTGACCCATCGAGTTCCAGCGCAGGGCGGAGCAAAAAAATCACTCAGGAGTCGGCCGAACCCCGACGCCGACTCACGCATGAAATGGAATCTTCTTTCGTGTCGGAACTGAAGATTCCATT
>JANNEI010000754.1:0-5051 GCA_031378565.1 Burkholderiales bacterium | reverse complement strand
CCGGGCTTCGGCACGCTGACAGAAACCATCAACCAGGCCGGCTTGTCGGCCAACTACGTCAGCGGGGTCACCGACTTCGGGACCTTCACCACCTCGGGCGTCACACACACGCTGGTGTTCAGCGGCAACGAATGGTTCAGTAACTCGGGTACCACTTCGGCCGAAGTCGTCTATGACCTGGGAAGCATCAAGAACCTCTCCGGCATGGCGCTGTGGAACGAAGAATCGTCCGGCATCGGGTTCCTGACCGTGTCCGGCTCCACCGACGGCATCACCTTCTCGACGCTGCTCAACAACGTGACTCCGATCGACAACCCGCTTGCCGCCTACCCGGTCGAGGTCTTCAACTGGACCGCTGGAACTTCGCGCTACATCAAGTTCGAGATGAGCGGATGCCCGCAAATCGACCCCGGCTCTTTCCCCGCCTGTGCGATTGGTGAAGTGGCCTTCAACCAGGTGGCCATTCCTGAGCCAGAAACCTACGCGCTGATGGGCCTCGGCCTCGGCCTCGTGGGCTGGATGGCCCGCCGCCGCCGCGTCTGAGCGTTCTCGGGCGAAACGAAAACGGGGTGCTTCTGCACCCCGTTTCTCTTATCGCTCAAGCAAGTGATGGCGCTGAAGTGCTAACTGCGAATCATCGAGGCGCGCAACGCTTCGTTCAGCAGGGCAAGACTGTCTTGCATGTGCGCGCGGCTTTCCACCGTCAGCTTGGCGTTGTTCGCGGCGCGCCGCAGATCTGACTGAAGTTCGGTGGCGTGCAGACGCATCAGGCTGAGCGCATCCGGTGGCAATGACGCCGAGCCACGGGTCAGCAGCGTTTGAACCCGCTTCAGGTGCTCGCGCTGCAGGTTGCGGCGCATGCGGTCGATCTCGGCACCGCTTTTCAGCTCGCTCCACACCGAGCCCTGCAAGGTGCTGTAGACCTCGGACAGCGAGATGATGCTGCGGCTGTTGGCCACCGGCACATACAGCGGCAGGTCGAGCAATCGCGACGCCGTGCCGGCACTCAGCAGGCGGTCGAGTGCGACGACTTGCAGTTGCAGCACCGCGGACGGAATGCTCACCGGGCCGCCGCGATCCCACTCGTTGTAGTCGGGTGACAGGCCGGCCAGGAACTGGGGCTTGAAGCGGAAGCTGTCTGACGCGAACAAACCCTTGGCGAGGAACTGAAGCGCCTCGCGCTGCTTGGCCGGCTCGACCGGCGTGTAGGCGGCGCGCTGCGTGGTGCCCGGCAGGTCGCGCTGGGTGTACATGCCGCCCACATACTTGCCCACCAGCTCGGACGCGCGGCCGAGTTGGCGAAAGCCGCTGAGCAGCACGCGGCGCTGGCGCGTGGCGTCGTCACCCACGCGGGGCGCGCGCTCCTGAACGCGCTGCCACAACTCGCGCGACAGCAGCAGGCGCTTCTGGTAGTAGGCCAGCGGGTCGTCGCCCAGGTCGAAGCGGTTCACCAGCGGGTCGATGCCGTCGTTGCCGCGGCCACCACCGGCGTCGGCATCGTCAGCAAAGGCGAGCAACGGGTCGGTACTGCGGGCGGCGATGCGCGCCAGTTCGGTGGCTTCCGTGGCCGGGTCCAGCGGCCTGTAGGCGTACTCGACAGCCCAATAGTCGTAGGGGCCCAGCGTGGTGTTGTTGAAGCTGGCCTTTCGCTCGCCGGCCACCGGCAGGTTGAAGCCGTTGTAGTCCATCACCGAGCCTGAAATGCCGTTGCTCTCGGTGAATGCGGCATCTTGCAACTGGGCGCGGCTGACCACAGTCGAGCCCTTGAAGTTGTGCTTCAGGCCCAACGTGTGTCCGACCTCGTGCGTGATGGTGTCCTTGATCACGCCCTGTGCAAAGGCGTCGGCTTCGGGGCTGTCGGGTTCGATGTCGCCGCGTGCTTCGAGCAGGTCGAACGCGAAATCCATTTCGGCCCCGTTCTCGTTAGCGTAGTCGCAAAACTCGGCGTGCCGGTGGTTGTGCCAGGGACTGGCCGGCGACGCCGTTCGCTGCGTGACCGACGCCCCCACGTCTTCGACGATGAAGCGGCGCGAGCCGCGGCCGAAGACATCGCTCATGGCGATGTCCGCGTCCAGGATCTCGCCGGTGCGCGGATCGGTGTGGCTGGGGCCGCGGGCGAAGCCGGCGTCGGAACCGACGAACCAGCGGATCGATGCGTGGCGCGCGTCCAGGGTGTCCCAGTCGGCGTCGTCGGGTTGCTGCTTGACGACAATGGCGTCCTTGAACCCAATCTTCTCGAACGCCTTGTTCCACTCCAGGACGCCGGCCGTCACCGACGCGCGATAGACCAGCGGAATGTTCTTGTCCAGCCAGTAGACGATCGGCTGCCGGGGTTCCGACAGCGCGGCCTGCGGGTCCTTCCTTTCCAGCCGCCAGCGGTTCACGTAGTGCAGGCGCGGGTTGGCCTTGAGGTCGGTGCTGAGGTCGGTGACGACCTCGAAGAAGTGGCCGAGCCGCGGGTCGGTCTTGCGCACGGCCATGGCCTGGTCGGGCAACTTGGCGAAGTTATAGACAAAGCCGACGAAGAAGCTGCGCGGGTCGGGCACCGTGGACGGGGGCGGTGGAATCGGGGTCGGGCTCGCCACCAGCGGCGGTGCCGGCAACCGCGCGGTGGCGAAGTGGATGCGCGTGTTCAGCGTGGTGAGGTCGTCGGTGACGCGGGTTTTCTCGAAGAACGAGTTGCCGCGGTCGAGCCCGAACGGCAGGCGAAAGGCCTGCTCCAGCTGGGTCGAGTAGCCGGCAATGTCGGACAGCATGAAGCTGGCGTCGATCAGCACCGACTTGCGCAACAGGTGCGGCGCGCTGGCGATCGCTGCCGAGCCCAGCAGGCTGTGCGAGAAACCCTGCTCGATGGCGGCCTTCATCGGCGCGTTGGTCGCGGTGTAGTCGGTGTTGATGGCGACGAGTTGCACCTGGTTGCTGCCGATCTTGCGGAACATGGTCAGCCACGACGGCCCCATCAGGCTGCCGTACAAGCCGCGTTCGCCGACCGAGTTCGAGACGTTGACGGACAGCAGGAAAGGTTGATCGAAGCGGTCCAGCGGAAGCTCAAGCCAGACCTTCTCATCCTTGCGCCACACCGGCACGAAGCCGGCCTGCAGGGTGGCACCCTTGACCACATCGTCGAACGGCCGGCCTGCGCTGGGGTCGGGGCGTGCTGCGCCTGCCCCTGATGCCGCCGAGGCCGGTGCCGCGGCTGCTGCCGCCGTGGCCGACGCGAACTGCGGCGCGACCGCCCCGGCAGAAGCGCCGGGTGCCGGTGCCGCCGCAGCGACGGGCGCAGTCAGTGCGGCTGCTGCCGGTGCCGCAGGCGGCGGGTTGACCGAGGCGCAGCTTGCGACAGCCAGAGCCACGCACAGGCCCTGCGATGCACGAGCCAGCCCGGCGGAAGAAACGTTCAAGATCATGTGTGGACCTGTGAGAAGTGAAACAGCGGCGGGCATGGCGCTCGTGGCGCACACCGCCTGAAACATGGGAAAGGCGCAAATCATCGCTCAGAACCGAAACCCCCGTGATCGGTGCGCACCCTCCAAAAAAGACCGCGGCCCCCGTGGGGTCAAGCCGGAGCTCAGGCCGGCGATTCGCTCGCTACATTGAGCCGTCAACACTCCATCTCGAAAGGAACACGCCATGTTGATTCCGTCTCGCTCACGCACCCGCCGCGTCATCTGCGGCTTCAGTTCGCCAGCAGCCGAAGGTGGCTGCGCCCATCGCTGGGCAGGCCTTGCGCCGCTGCATCGGGAGGTGCGCCGTGGTACCCGCTAACCCCAACACCGGAAAAACCCCCCGCTGGAAAATGGCGCTCGACGTGGAGCGCTGCATCGGCTGCCACGCATGCTCAGTGGCCTGCAAGGTCGAGAACACGGTGCCGCTGGGCCGCTTTCGCACCAAGGTTTACTACTGGGAAACCGCCAAGTTCCCGAAGACGCAGCGCTTCTTCTTGCCCACGCTGTGCATGCAATGCGAAGACACGCCGTGCCTGAAAGCCTGCAAGCACGACGCGATCGAACGCGGTGCCGACGGCATCGTCCGTGTGATCCCCGACAAGTGCGACCACGCCGGCGACTGCGAAGCCGCCTGCCCGTATGCGGCGATCGGCTGCGACGAGAACGACATTGCCGACAAGTGCGACTTCTGCTCGCACCGGCTCGACGCCAACATGGAACCGGCCTGCGTGGAAACCTGCCCCGCCGAGGTGTTTCACTTCGGCGATGCGAACGACCCGGCCTCGCCGTACTCGCAGTTCATGGCCCGGCACGGCAGCGAAACCAAGGTGCTCAAGCCCGAGGAAAAGACGCTGCCGTCGGTGAGCTATCGCGGCCACCGCGCCGAGATGGAAGCCAAGATCCCGAAGGGCCACGTTCACGATCCGTACAGCTACGAGATCGAAACCTGGACGGCGTTGGAGCCGCTGTTCCCGAAGAAGAAGCGCGTGCTGTGGGCACGCGTCGATCCGGGCAAGAACGTCACCGGCTACACGCCTGGGGAGACCAAGGCATGAAGCGCCGCGAGATTGTCAAACGCGGCTTCGCTGCGCTGGCCAGCCTGGCCGTCGGCGAAACCATCTTGCTGACGCCCGACGACGCGCAAGCCGCCTGGTGGAACCGCACCAAGGAGCCCTATGGCCAGCGCAAGGCGGGGCGCAGGCCCAGCGGCAAGGGCCGCCTCAAGAACGACTACAGCCGCGCCACCATCGTCAAGAGCGTGTGCCTGAACTGCTCGACCGTCTGCGGCATCCAGGGCTACGTGATCGACGGCAAGCTGGTCAAGGTGGGCGGCAACCCGGAAGACCCGAACAACGGCAAGTCGCTGTGCGCCAAGGGCCAGTCGGGACCGACCATCAACAACTATCCCGAGCGGCTGCTGTACCCGCTGAAGCGCGTGGGTGCGCGCGGCTCGGGCCAATGGAAGCGCATCACCTGGGACGAAGCGCACGACGAGATCGCCGCGCGCATCCGCAAGGCGATGGATGAAGGCAAGCCCGAAGAAGTGGCGATCCACATCGGCCGCTCGCGCCTGGCAGAAGAGATGGGGCGCTTCCTGAACGCCAT
>JANNEI010000743.1:0-1869 GCA_031378565.1 Burkholderiales bacterium | reverse complement strand
AGCAATCGTCAAACCATCGCGCTGCGCAGCGCGGCGCTGGCCCGCAGCGCGCCGACTTCGACGCCGTTCCAGTTCTTCAACACCACATCGCTCAGGCTGCGCATGAAGCTCGCCTCGGCGTCGTCGAGCGTGACGAACGCTTCGATCACCGCCGCCATCACCACCTCGCAGGCGCGCGCGTTGTTGCCGTCGTCGATCTTGATCGCCACGCCCAGGCCGCGCCCGGGCAGCGCGGCGCAGTAGACGCCTTCGGCACCCACCTTGCAGAACACGCGCTCGCCCAGCAAGGCCATCACGCGGCTGTCGAAGCGGCCGGTGCCGGCCACCATGTGCGGTGCCTTCGCCACCGCGGCGCGCAGCCGACGCGCCGCGCGCGCGTGGCCGTCACGCAGGCCGGTGCCGCTGCCCACGCGCGCGAAGCCGAGGGCCAACCGGCGCAGCGCGATGCCGAAGGTGGGCATCGAACAACCGTCGGTGCCCAGCGGCGCACGCGCCAGGTCGGCACCGGTGGCGGCTTGCAGCGCCGCGCTCACCTCGCGCATCACCGGGTGGCCGGGTGCCGCATAACCGCGCACGTACTGACGCAGGTTCACGCCGCCGCACATCGCGTGGGCCAGGCAGACGAAGCCGGCGTGCTTGCCCGAGCAGTTGTTGTGCAGCGCGTTCGGTGGCCGGCCCTGCGCCGCCAGTTCACGCACGGCCGCGTCGAGGTAGGGCCAGTGGGTTCCGCATTCCAGCGCATCGGCGTCCACACCCGCCTTGGCCAGCATGCCGGACACGGTGCGCGTGTGCGCGACCTCACCGTTGTGCGATGCGCAGGCGATGGCGAGTTCATCGTCGCCCAGCGCCAACTGGTCGGCCGCGCCGCTTTCCAGCAGCGGCAAGGCCTGCAACACCTTGACGGCGCTGCGCGCGAAGACGGGTCGGTCGATGTCGCCCAGCGACGTCAGCACCGCGCCGTCGGCGTCCAGCACCACCACGGCCCCGCGGTGCGCAGATTCGACGCTGCCGCCACGCAGCACGTCGACGAGGAGAGGGTTCATGGGTGGGGCCGCTGCAAGTTGTCTCGCGGGCGACTCTACCGCGCGCCAGCGCCGCCACAATCGCAGCCCATGTCAGCGCAGGCGCTCGCCCTCGTCCTCACCGCCGCGCTGCTGCACGCGCTGTGGAACATCGCGGCCAAGCATGCCGGCGGCGACCACCGCTTCGCGCTGATCACCTCGCTGATGATCCTGCTGCTGTGGGCACCGGCCGGCCTGTGGGTGGGCTGGAATCTGGTGCCGCACTGGGGCGCGGCCGAATGGGGCATCGTGCTGGCCAGTGCGCTGGTGCACCTCGTCTACTTCAACACATTGCTGCGCGGCTACCGCGCGTCGGACCTGACCGTGGTGTACCCAGTGGCGCGCGGCAGCGGGCCGCTGCTGAGTTCAATCGGCGCGGTGCTGTTCCTGGGTGAACACCTCAGTGTGCTCGGCGTCGCCGGAGTAGCGGGCGTCACCTTCGGCGTGTTTCTGGTGGCGGGTGGGCCGGGGTTGTGGGCCAAGGCAAACGATCCGGCGCAGCGGGCGCGCGTGCTTGCGGGCCTGGGCTACGGCGCTGCCACCGGCGCGCTGATCGCGGGCTACACCTTGATCGATGGCTATGCCGTCAAGGTGATGCTGTTGTCGCCCATCGTGATCGACTACTTCGGCAACGTCTTCCGCGTGCCCTTCCTGTTGCCCGCCGCGTTGCGCGACCCGGCCGGTTTCAAGCAGGCGTGGCGGACGCAATGGCGACACGCGATGGTGGTAGCCGCGCTCAGCCCGCTGGGCTACGTGCTGGTGCTGTATGCGCTGCAAACCGCGCCGCTCAGCCATGTGGCACCGGCGC